>CALELH010000223.1 GCA_937902595.1 uncultured Myxococcales bacterium | reverse complement strand
TGCCGAGTGCCCAACCAAAACCGGAAAGGTCCGAATACCTCGGGGTTCGTCCCATGGGATTTTGTCGGTGTGCTTTCCAAACAAAACTGTCGTCGGCCCTAGAGCATAAGGAACGCTGGCGAGGGCGACCATCCAGGACCAATCACCAGTTATACTGAGGTAGCCTCCTCCGACCATTAGAGGCCCCCAGACAAGCACAACGATAGGCTCGCCCAATCCAAAGTGCTTGAGGGGCCAGTTGTATCCGAAGACCAAGAGAATACCGATAATGAAGAACGGGAGGACAGCGAGCCCCACCAGCCAAGACAAGTAAACACCGCAAGCAAGCGCAGGTAATGACGTCCAAAAAGCCCACCATCTCGCCTGGCTGACGGTCATCAGCCCTTCCTCTACTGGCTGAGTCCCGTACCGCGTGCGGAAGGCGTTGTCGCGATCGACCCCCCGCTTATGATCACTGACATCATTGAGGATATTATTGGTCGCGTGCGCCAGCGTCAGGCCGACGCAGAGGAGCACAAATCTGATGCCGTCGAATAACCCAACCGATGCCGAAAATATCCCCGCGATCACGCAAGACAAGAGGGTCATCACTAACACCGCGGCCCTCGAGGCCACTAACCAGCGCGATAAGAGATCCAGTCGGGCCCAACGCTCCGCTTCAATATGCGGCATCCCGCCGAGCGCTTCCCACCAAACTTTGGGGTCAATCCGAGTCGCCAATTAGCTGTCTCCTCTACCTAATGAGCGGAAAGGTACTCCCAGCGCGAAAGGAGTGAAAGGTTGGTTTTAAGGAACCATAAGGGTCCAAGCCACTGCTATTTTTTTCAGGTACTCAGCGACGTGATGTAGCAGAATAAGACGATGGGCACTGATGAACAGCAATCGCTGGTAGACGTGGAGTTGGCGCTTCGTCCAAAGCCCTTCGTCCCACACCGTCTACTCTGCTGGTTAGTTGGCGTCCATGGACTCGCCGCCTGGGTGTTCCACCTCGAGCGGTACAGCGGGCTCACGGACCACCCACTCAGCGCGACGTACGCCGTCAGTAGTCTCTTTATCGGCTTGGCCGGTCTCGTCGTAGTCGTCTGGGGGACTGCGTATCTGTGGGTCGCCGCCCAGCGGCTCGCGCTACGCATATCCCCTCCCCCAGAGGCGTCCGCGTCGAGGGCTGCGCGGCACATTACGGCGCACATTGGACTGACTCTGGCAGTCGGCATTCTGGTCGCCATAGGCGCCTGGGTGTTCCCGTCGGTTAATCTCTTTACCGTCGTCCTAGGAGGCTTGTTGACCGTCAGTTTTGGGATCTCCGGTCTGACTCTCATAGCCATTCAACATCGAAATCCAGACACGCTGTGGCTGGCGGCAGACTCGTCGTGGCCCACGGCGCGGGTCTTGCCCCCCATGGCGGTGGCGACTTGGACCATCTACACACTCCTTGAGTTGATGGCTCTTAGAACCGCTGGAAACTTCTTCAATTTTGTCGACATCACAGCCCTCGTTCACGTGATGTTCGACGAAGCCATCACGATGTTCTTCGGTCCAGGCGCGGTCTGGTTTCTCACAGCCATCGCGGTCTTTTCTCTGAGCACGGCGGGGCTGGCGGTCTTCATGCGGTGGCGAAGCCTGAGGTCACCGGTTCATTCGGCGCCCGGCTGGAGCGCTAAACCTCCAATCTTCGTACTTGCCCTGGCCGGTGTCTCACTCCTAGTCATCGAGCCACGAGAGCGGTTGCTAGCGTCATGGTATGTCCATCCCCAGGTCGCCTCGCTGACCCACCTCTTGAGCACACCACCGACGCCAACGGCCGCGGACAAAGAGGCCGCCAAGGCTCTGTATCCAGAACGCGTGCGCTCACCCGAGAGCACGGCGCCGAGACCGCTCACCGCTGACGAGTACGGTCGGGCGGCGACCAACACCTCGAGTGGCCAAAACGTTCTCGTCATCTTCATCGACACGCTGTCTCGAAGACACCTAGAGGTCTATGGTCACCCACGCCCTGTGGCTCCCAATATCGCCGCGCTAGCCAAGGAGTCCCTCGTCTTTGACCGCGCGCGCAGCAATGGCGGGCACACCGATCTCGCGACGGTCGCCCTCTTCTATTCTTTGATTCCGTATCTAGCCGAGAGTAAGCAGCAAGCATACGCGACGGGGCATGGTGGTATGCCCTTCCACCTGGTGGCCCGCTCAGCTGGTGTAAAAGTCGGTCTCTTTTCCGGAGATTGGGAGGTCTGGAATCAAGGACAGTCGCCCGTATTTCCCGAACACTGCGATGCGTTCCTGGACGCCAGGCTGGAACAAGACGGCCCACGTGGAGATGAGGTCGCCCTCTGGTCAGGGGTACCAGAGCATCGGGTGGTAAAGACCTTCACGGATTGGTACCCCAAAGTGTTGGCAGGGGGAGATCGATTCCTCGCCTATGTGAAGCTATTTAGGACTCATCTCCCGTACTACACACCAGAAAGTGAAGAGGTCGCAGGCGCTCGATGGGCTCGTCCTTTTGGTCCACAGGCGGACAGCATCGGGCTGACGGATTATCGACCCACCGGGGAGCAAGCGAAGCTGGTCGAGACTCGGTATGACAACGCGATTCATTACGCTGACCATCATCTGGGTCGACTGATCGAGCACCTGAAAGCCAGTGAAGCTTGGGAAAACACCTCAGTCGTACTGATCGCCGACCATGGAGAGGCGTGGGGCGAGCACGGGTGGTATTCCCACGGACATCAACACTTCGAGGAGTTCTTAGAGGTGCCCCTCCTCCTTCGTCGTCCCGGCCAACATGCTGGACGAGATGGACGCGCGGTGAGCACCATCGACGTCGCCCCCACGGTGATCGACCTCCTCGGTCTGCCGCCCTACCCTACATTTCAAGGGCGGAGTCTCTTAAGGTCAGGGCCGACGGACACCCCGTTTTGGGCGTTTAGCAACACACTGTCCCGCCTCGTGACGTACCAGGTCGATCGGTGGAAATATACTCAAGACATGGTGACGGGTCAGACCTGGCTGCACGACCTCCAAGCCGATCCCAAAGAACAGACGAACTTGGCTTGGCATACAGGCCATCAAGCACGCCGAGGCGCCTTACGATACCTATTGTATGAAGGACTCAAGCGACAGGTTAGCTACGCAAAGACGCTCCTTAAGCACCCGACTCAGTCTCTCATTAAGCCATTGCCTCAACGTTAGTCAGTACAAACTCTGGGTCCTAGAGGGAGCGCCTGATCTATGGCGACCCCCAAGATAAGCGAATCGAGGTGCCCCGTTCCCAGGTAGTAATGAGTCTCCTCCGTAGTCCCCCCGATATTGTCGAGATTACCAGGACCTGTCTCATGACCTGCCGCAACAACCACCGCTCTGTTCGTACCTGGCCGCCGAAAGATCATTCTGAAGACCGACCGGCGCCCCAACCCCATAAGACTGTTCTCCTGTCCGTTGGACCGGGAAGCCAAACGTCGATCGCGCCAGTATATTCGCTATGTCTCATCTCCCGTGTTCCCAAATGCAGGCCCGCCCACCGCCTCTTCCCCTAAAGAGGAGTTCCAATGCCCCGACTCATCGCTGCGCGAAGACCGATCGTAGATTCGAGAGTTCACTGTTGACGATGAAGCCATTCGCCCGTACCGTTTCGCCGAAATCCACACGGGGTGTCCCGGCGTTCGGCCGGGTCTGAGAGATACCCGTAGAACCTGATCTGGGTCATGCCAGCGTAGGAATGTGGTGAAAACGAACGAGCGTGGTGCCCGCACCGTCTCTGTCGTTGGCATGGCCTTGGAGGCGCGATGAAGACCGCGTTATACCAGGCTTTGCCTGCCCTATTCCTGATCTACTCCACATGTCACGCCTACGACGACTTCTCAGAGAAGAGATCCCCGTCTCGCTTCATAATCAGCGGTATGGAAGACGCTCGGCTTGTACTCAAGGGAGACCTGCGACTTGCCTGGCGTGATCTTGAGGGGCCAGGCGGACCTAGGCTCGACTCGACAACAGACACCGCAACTTTAGGCACCCGCAGTCCACACTTTGCCTTAGAATCAGCGCGGCTCGCTGTGAGGATAGAGTTACCGCGAACCTTCGCTGTCTATACCGCCTTCGCCTTCACGGACGTAAACGCCCAGCTTCAGAGCGGCTGGCTAGACTACAGGCAGAGTTGGGGCTCGATTTCCGTTCACGGCGAGCTTGGTCTCAACGCCCCCTTTGTTGCTGATGACCCTGAGATCTCGCGACCATCTCTGGGCGAGTTGGTCTACTGGGGACAGAGTGAAGCTCACGTCACCACCGAGGTCTCCTACAGCTCTAGCGCTCTGAAGGTGATGCTGGGGTTGAGCGCAGCCATGATGCGTCCCCTCGCATCAACAGCCATCAACGAAGCCGCTCAGCGTCGCGGGACCATCGGTCTCCTCTCCTACTCAAAGGCGCGTCCGTTCTCAGGAAACGCGCCGATCCTAGGAGGCAAACTTGGGCTCTCGTGGCATACAGTTCATTTCGAGACCTTCGGTTTCCTAGGCGAGCTAGCGAGCGAGGGTGGCATCGATGAGTTGCGGAATCGCATCGCTGGTTTCACGCTTCTTCCTGGATATGACGGAGCAGACCCGCACGTGCAGAATAACTCTGCTTGGTGGACGGGAACTCGACTCACTTGGAGCCCTTTCGGAGCGCGCCTTCGCATCGAAGGGGTGCGGTCCCGAGAGAGCCTAATCTACCGTAATGTCATGTCCGCACAAGTTGGTTATGTGTGGAGCATTGGCGCCACCAGTATCCCTAGAACCATCGAACTCCGAGTTCGAGGTGAGCGCTATCGCATTGAAGGAGCCGGCGCAGCCCTGTCCCCCACTCGCTCTCTCCGCAGCCCAGATCCCAGCCAAGCCATCAGCTGGGATTACGATGTCCTCACCATCGCCATCGCCTCACGACTGTACTCTACGCTGCTCTGGGCTCGACTCGAACACACGCTCATTGGCGAAGAGAACGCCTCTGCAGATCTGGGGCGATCGAACGCCTCTATCAAGAACAACGAAACAATATTGAGCTTAGAACTACGCTTCTGAGCCCCTAAGAAAACGCGCCTCGCGCACAGGAGAAGAATCAAGAATGAGCAGAAATATACTACTAAGCGTTGCGCTACTCACAGCATGTGGAACAACAGACACTCGCAAGGGGGGTCAGTCAGCAGCCGAGTGGCGCGGACATCATGTGGAGACCTCGACCTTCGGTGCAGACGACAACAGCGAAGTCGTGAAGATGCTTCCGAGCGGGCAGCATGCGCTGTTGATCGCATCCAAGGCCCGTAAGGTGACGCTGCTGACGGTCACCACGAGTGGACTTGAAGCCCTGCGCAGCGCCTCGCTGTTTACCGACGATGCGAGCGAGAGCGAGTTGACCCACCTAGATGTAGATACCGAAGGCCGATTCGCCGCCATCACACGTACCCTGCCTATCAAGAATGGAGATGAGTTGGTGGACTGCCAGGGAAGCCTCGTGTTTGTCGATGTAACGGATTCTGACCGCTTCGGCGAGGTCCTTTCAGAGCTCCCTATCGGACCGATGCCAGACGCCGTAGACATCAGCCCTGATGGGCGCTGGGCGGTCACAGCTGACGAGGTGGACTATAACGACGGCAAATGTCCCTTAGCTGACGTGCATGCCTCCATCAGCGTCATCGAACTCCCGAGTGGTAGCCCTACAAACGCCACGGTGCGAGCGGTCGTCTCGTTTCCACCTGCCGAAGAAGGGGCTAGAAGAGAGCCTGAACAGGTGAGTTTTGCGAGCGATAGTCTCCATATCGCCGCGACCCTACAAGACACGCACGAACTGCTCACGGCGAGAATCGACGAATTGATCGATGACGGACAAGCGATTAGGCAGGTCTCCTCTGATGACCTCGCGATCACGCGCCTACCTAATCGAAGTACAGGCGCTGAGCCCTGGCCAGATGGAGTGGCCAGCTTCGTAGATGGCTCAGGGCAAGACTATTTTGTGGTCGCCGGAGAGTACAACGACACCTTTAGCGTCTTCTCTCTCGACGGTGAGCTGATCAACCATATCGAAATTCAGCCGAGTGACATGCCGAGCGACCTTCCTCGAAACATTGAAGACTGGAGTCACGCTCCATTTCGGCCAGACTCCGTCGCGCCGTTCTCTTTTCAGGGGCATACCTACCTCGCCTTTAGCCTCAAGCACGCTGGCGCCGTCGGTGTGTGGCTGGCGGACGACGCCGAGTCCATTGAGTTCGTATCCGTCGTGAAGATCGGGCGAGCTGATGGTGGGACCCCTATCACCGAGAGCACTATCGGTACAGAGGGTATCAGCGCCGGCTCAAATGGCCTGGTGATCACCGCAAACGAGGATGAATCCTCAGCGTCACTCGTAGGCCCAATCATCGACTAAGCCACTCCTCACAGAGCCTCCTGGCTCGAGTCTTCATGCCATCTAAAGAATGGGAAGAGACCGACCCTGTAGCCAGGGAGGCTTTACTTTGCTAGATCCGAGTCCAGTTACAGGGGAGTAGCCGCATGTTTCATACCGTACTCGTCGCTAACCGCGGCGAAATCGCAGCCAGGATTATCACCGTTCTTAAGGAAAGAGGGGTTAAGTCCATCGCTGTCTACTCTGAGGCGGACGCTATGGCGCCTCATGTACAGCTCGCTGATGAAGCGATCTGCATCGGTCCCCCCCCAGTGTCGGAGAGCTATCTCAATCAGGACGCCATCTTTAGCGCGGCCAAGCAGAGCGGTGCGCAAGCGATACACCCTGGCTACGGCCTGCTCTCGGAGAACGCGGGCTTCGCCCGACGCTGCGCCGCAGAAGGGCTTGTGTTTATTGGTCCGACGCCGGAGATCATCGAGTCGATGGGAGACAAGGTCGTCGCGCGAACAACGGCCGCCCAAGCCGGTGTCCCTGTCGTACCTGGGTCTGATGGGCCCATAACGGATATGGAGACCGCTGCTCGCGTGGCTGACGAGATCGGCTACCCTGTCCTCGTTAAAGCAGCCGGAGGCGGCGGCGGCATCGGGATGGCGCTGGTCAAGAAGCCCAGTAAGCTAGAACGCGCGATCGAGAGCTGCCAGGATCGCGGCCGCAGCAGCTTCGAT
>CALELH010000222.1 GCA_937902595.1 uncultured Myxococcales bacterium | reverse complement strand
TCCGCGGCATATTGAGGTTCAGGTCCTCTTCGACCATCACGGCCATGGAGTGCACCTCTTCGAAAGAGAGTGCAGTCTTCAGCGCCGTCATCAGAAAGTTATCGAAGAAGCCCCCTCCCCCTTCGTCTCAACCCAGCCCGGCCTACGTGACAAGCTGTGCACCGCCGCGGTCGCCGCGGCGAAGGCCATCGGCTATCGCAACGCGGGCACCGTCGAATTCGTCATGTCTCCTGATGGTGACTTTTACTTTATCGAGATGAACACTCGACTTCAGGTCGAGCACCCTGTCACAGAGGCCATTACCGGTGTCGACCTCATCAGCTGGCAACTAGATATCGCCTCCGGTGAAGCTCTGACGATTCAGCAGGAGGACCTGGAGATATCAGGCGCCGCTGTGGAGTGTCGCCTATATGCCGAAGAGCCCGAGATGCGTTTCTTACCGCGACCGGGACCTCTAGGCGCCTTTGTACCGCCACCCCATGACGGGGTTCGTGTCGACGCAGGTGTCTCTCCTCAGCAGACGATCACTCCGTATTACGACCCGATGATCGCCAAGCTCATCGTGCATGCTGACGATCGTTTGACGGCCCTAGACAGGGCGGCTGCAGCCCTCGATGACTTTGTCATCGAGACTTTGACGACAAATCGAGTATTCTTAAGCACAGTCCTCCGACATCCCGCGGTTCTCGCTGGAGAGTTTGACACGGGGTGGCTGGAGCGATTCGCAAAAGGCAAAGAGAGCTAGGAGCTGAGCGTGGACATTAAGGCACACATTACGGGGACGGTCTGGAAGGTTGAAGCCCAGGTCGGTGACGAGGTCGAGGAAGAAGAAATCGTTATGATCCTCGAATCGATGAAGATGGAGATGCCCATCGAGGCGCCCGCAGACGGCACCATCACTGAGATACTCGTTAAGCCAGAAGATTCTGTTCAAGAGGGCCAGGTGGTCGCCCGAATGGAAGAAGACTAGGCGGACTCAACCGAGTCGAGGCGGCGCCCGCCGCCTCATCCCTGAGACACTACTGATTCATCAATTGGCCGATGTGCTGATTCGCTGTGCCTGATGCTGGCCCGCGGTCCCCATAAACATATTCCATCGTCTGAGCGTTTAGGACAGCGTGGAACGGCAGCCCGAAGCGGCCGTCTTCGCTCAAGTAAGGCCAGATGTTAGCGAAGATCGTTCGAAAGGACGCCTGGCCGTTGTGATCGATAAACATACTATCAAGGGGTACATTCTTCGCACGCGCGTACTGCTCACAGTAACGCTGGTCGGGTTGAGTGCGTCCCTGGGTCTCACCGACGACGATGGCCGCCCGAAAGTTCTCATACTGCGGGTTATTGAGCATACCTCCAACCTCCGGCACTCGACGCTCACAGGCACCGCACCATCCAGCCGTCAAAAGGATGAGTCCGGCCTTGCCGTCCCCAAAATGCTCAGAAATGCTCTTCTCGCTCTGACTGCCACAGTTATACATGGAGAAGTCATTGACGACCTCTCCAACGCACGCCAATGAAGGGCTGTCGCAATTGCCCGGATTCACGCCTCCGCCTCCGCCGCCACCGCCGCTTCCGGGTACGGGGATCATCCCTAGGAAATCACCGTCAAAGGCGTGATCGTTCATACACCAAGTCTCTCCCCCCTCAACGGGAATCGACTCCCCCCCACGTATAGTCACCTCTTCAAAGACGACGTTCTTCAAGAGGCCCGCGAAGCGGCCCTCGTCATCATCATTAGTCCCGAGCTCCGTCACGTCGACCTCGCCCGTGGACGCATAAAAGACCTTCTCACAGCCGATAGCACTGCACCCACGGAACGCCATCACGCACAAACCGCAATCGCGATAATTTGTTCCCTCGAGAGAGACCGTGCTCGCGCCCATTGGTGGGGTGTTTGGACGCCCCGTCTTCAGATCAACCACGACCGTGTCATAGGGAATCTCGATACTGTTCTGAGCGGTGAGGCGGAGTCCAAACTCCTTCTTCTCGATTTGGGTCGTCTCAACGGTGAGACCTGTGTTTGTACACACAGCCATCGAATCACCGCCACCAGCTCCACCACCACCCATGGCCATCGAACCACCGGTCCCACCTCCGAGATCGCCGCTGGCATCATCAGAGTCATTGTCGGAGCCGCAGCCCGTCAAAGTTACGGCCGCGAAGGCAAAGACAACACTGGATAAGAGACTCAATACACGCTGATTCATTTGGCGACCTCCATGCCCTCAGGGTGTTGAGGGTAGCGGTCGAAGGCCCTTCTTCACAAGTAATTACTCGGGATTACTCGGTAAGGCGTGGACCGCCTTCTGATAGACCTGACCACGATGGGCGTAGCTCTGATAGGCATCGAAGGAAGATGCCGCTGGTGACAAGACAACAACATGACCGGGCTTTGCCAAGCTGTCTGCCTGCGCGACGGCGTCACTCATTGTTGCCGCTTGGGATAATTGCACGGCTGGCCCCGTCCAGTACTCAGACACCGCGCGCGCTGTTCGCTCCGCCGTCGGGCCTGTGCAGATCAGGTGCTGAGTGTTGGTTAAAGCCGCTACAAAGGGGCTCAAATCTAAGCCCTTGTCATACCCTCCGGTGATGACCACCTTAGGGTCAGGGATCGCTTTGAGGCCTGCTGCTGCCGCGTGTGGGTTCGTCGCCTTGGAGTCGTCATACCAGCGAACTCCTCCTCGGACCCGAACAAGCTCCAGACGATGGCTCAACCCCTTAAAGTTCTTCAGGCCATCCACCATCCGCTCAAGATCAAGGCCGAGCGCGGTCCCCGCTGCGAGGGCGGCCAAGGCATTGGCGTGATTATGATGACCAGGGACAGGTAATTCGTCAGTGGCCATGACCGCTCGACCGTCGTAAACGAGGTGCCCATCTTGGAGGCCCCAACCCTCGATGGACCCAGCCGGGCTGAATCGAGCTACGTGAACTCCATCCGGTACGTCAAAATCGCGAACTACCGAGTCATCCCACCTCAATACGGCGGTGCTACCGGGCTCCATATCTGTGAGAACCCGTTCCTTAGCGCTCACATACGCAGACACATCACCCTCAAAATACTCAGCATGATCTTCAGCGATATTGGTGACGACAGCGACAGCGGGCCGGAACTCCACGCAGGACCACAATTGAAACGCGCTCACCTCGATCACGAGGACATCCTCAGGCCCCGCCTCTAACACGCGTCGGCTGAACGGGTCTCCGATGTTCCCTGCGACGACCGCAGTCTTCCCCGCTGCACGCACGGCTGACGCGATCATCTCGGTCGTCGTACTCTTCCCATCTGTGCCGGTGATCGCGATGATTGGAGCGCGAGCGACAGAGGCCGCCAATTCAATCTCGCTCATTACACGGACACCGGCTGCCGCCGCCGCGCGCAGAGAGGTGTTTGATGGAGGAATCCCCGGACTCGGCACCAATATCGAGGCGTCACTGAGCGCGTTCCCACCGCCGACAAAGGTGACCCGTTGATCGAGGTGTTCTAGATTAAGTTCTTCCTCTTGGCGCTGGTCGCTCAGATAAACATCAGCGCCGAGCTCGGCCAAGAGATTCGCCGCCGCGATACCGCTCCGGGCCGCTCCCCAGACCGCGACGCGCACTCCTGAATAGTCCATCAGTTGGTCGCGATTCGGGCGTCAGCCCAGGCATCAGCCATACGAAAGAAATCGTCTCCACCAAAGAAGATAACCATATCTCCTCCGCGGACCTTCTCCGTGAGGAACGGAACAACGTCAGGGTTCTCTGGCACGTAGTTGACGGTGTTCCCTGCCTCGCGCAGCACCCCACAAAACCAGGGGGTGTCAATGCCGTCCATCGGTCGCTCTTCAGCAGCGTACATACGCGTGATTACGATCTCGTCACACCCCGTAAAGGCCTCGGCATACTCTTCACCGTGATACTTCATAAGAGTGAACCGATAGGGCTTGAACACACACCAGATCCGCTTATGCGGCATCTTGCGCGCGCTCTCTAAGACCCTTCGCATTCCCGTTGGATGCGAGATG
Source organism: uncultured Myxococcales bacterium (assembly GCA_937902595.1). Classification (GTDB taxonomy): domain Bacteria; phylum Myxococcota_A; class Bradymonadia; order UBA7976; family UBA1532; genus UBA1532. The sequence goes on along the minus strand of CALELH010000222.1, from coordinate 10,109 downwards.
TAATCCTTGACGATCGTGATGTCGCCCGCGCGGCGGACAGTAAAGCGATTCTCAAGGCCCTGGTAGGAGTTCATCGCTGCCTGAACTGCGCTGAACGGCTGGTTTAGGCTACCCATCAGGATAGCGATGGCGCCGGCCGCGTTGTCCGCGTTGTAATTTCCGGGAATGGGCAGAGTAATCTCCCCCAAACACTCATCACCCCGCCAAGCGTTGAAACGAACTCGGTCTCCCAAGTCCTCCACGTCGCGAGCCGAATAGTCGAGGCCATCGGCGCCAGTACCGTACCGCACGTAGGGCACAGTGATCTGCTCAGCGAGCGAACGTACTCCCGCGTCATCCCAATTCAAGGCCAAGGTCTTCAGCTGATCATTCTTGTTAATAAACTCGGCCATCGTCGAGACGATGTCACCCAAACCATCGTAGAAGTTTAGATGGTCAACCTCAAGGTTGTTGACGACGACGTGGCTCGGCCGCAGGTTGAGGTGACTTCGGTCACTCTCATCAACCTCAGCGACAGCAAATGTACCCTCGCCCGCACGAGCGTTCAGCTTATAGTTGTTAAGCAGACCGCCAATGAGAAAAGTTGGGTCAAGCTCCCTCTGAATGAGGCAATGGGTAATCATCGCGGACACGGTGCCCTTGCCATGAGTCCCGGTAATCCCCACGCTCTCATAACCCTGCAAGCAGAGGCCGAGCATATCGGAGCGATGCGCCTCGGGTATTCCCCGCTCGCGGGCCGTCACTCGCTCGATATTATCGTGCGGAACAGCCGTTGAATGGACGACAACATCGGCGCCAGTGATATTATCCGGGTCGTGACCGATAGTGACGGAAATCCCGAGGGCCTCAAGGGCTTCAGTGAGTTGGCTCGTACGGACATCTGAGCCCTGAACCTTGACTCCCTGTTGGTGTAATACGCGTGCTACAGCGCTTACACCGATGCCGCCGATGCCAATAAAATGATAGGTTCGGTCGCGTGACCACATGAAAACGTCTCCGAGAAGCCTAGATGGCAATGTAGCTGGATAGGTGCGGAGCGAGAATAGAGAGCCGGGAGCCCGTTTTCAATACGGCTCCGACACAGGAAGTCGAATGAGCACTCACAGGCACGTTTTTTTCACTCTTCGAACGCTTATATTTCTATGTTTGGCGATCTTTATTTCCCTGAACTCTGGCTGCAAGGACGATGAGGCAGCCGTGAAGGCGGCAGAAGAGAAAGCTAAAGAGATCAAGAAGAAGAAGGCGGAGGAGGAAAAAGTTCGGGCGATGCCCGTACCGATGGCTCCCGTCGACTTGTTTAGACAGCTCCCAAAAGTCCCACCAGGTATCGCCGTACTCCCGGGGGCGAGCGTTGATGCCCTCAAGAAGAAACGTCCTAAGCTTAAGGACTCGGACTATTCCTCTCTGTGGAAGTCCGAACACCCAAAAGAGGGCCCATTTCGTATGGTCCACTATCAGCTAGGTAAGCAGGGAAAGAATGTGGAGGCGGTCTTGGGCAGCTTCGTCAATGGCTACACCCTCAAAGAGCGAAAGGATGCCCTCATTGAGGCAATTCAGATTCGACTCGGAGCCGGAGAGCCATTCGCTGAGGAGAACTACGAGGGGCGGCGTTGGAAGCTGATCGACTTCCGCATGGACCTTCGAACAGACAAGACGAGTAAGAGTCTTGAGCTCCTCATACACCGTCGCGGTCGATTTGATCCCGTCGCTCAGCCCGCTGGCGAATAAAGAGTAGATAATCGCCTCGACGGGATTCCGCCGAGGCCCCCACCAACACCGAGTGCCTACACCGCTTGCGACAGTGCGTAGGATGATCCAAAGTGGCTCCCAAATATCTCAGGTGAATGGGAGTCAATATGTCTATACGCAGCTTAATTACCTGTCTCAGCCTCCTCGTTTTGAGCACGTCAGGCTGTCAAGAATACGCCGAGGTCACACTGACTCCTGCTCAGCAAAAGAAGATTGAAGCCTTTACCCTAAAGGAGGCACCCTCTCCACAACACGCAGTTGGCGCCGTCGTCGAGGACCAAATTCGATTGATCGGATATGACCTGGACAAGAGTGAGGTCAAAGCGGGCGACTCCTTCACCATCACCTACTATTTTGAGGCTCTGGCCTCGCCGATGGGTGACAACAGCATGTTCTTCCACTTCCAAGGCAACTTAGGTGATCGCCGCGCCTGGATGAATCTCGACCACAACCCCATTGAGGGGCTTCTGCCCCTCCGAAAGATGAGCCCGGGCCAGATCGTCAAGGACGTTCAAACCGTTCGAGTTAAACCAGACTTCCCAACGGCAACAGCCCGAATTTATTGGGGCCTATTCCGTGGAAACAACCGCCTTAAAGTCCAGCCCAAAGACGGCGTAAAGGTCAGTAAGGATGGTCGAGTGATCGTCGCCTCCATTAAGGTCAAGGGGAAGACCCCTGCCCGGCGCCGTCTTCCAACGGCCAGCGCTATTAGGCTTAAGGCAGGAGAAGGAATTGTCGTCGATGGTAAGATGGGCGAGCCAGCCTGGAAACGAGCACGCTGGACTCGCTATTGGACCTCTCCGGATGGGCGCGGTCGCCCGGCGCCTAAGAGTAGAGCGAAGTTCCTATGGGATGACGAGAATCTCTATATTGCTGTGGAGAGCCAAGATAACGACGTGTGGAGCACGTTCACCGAGCGAGACAGTAACACTTGGGAGCAAGAGGTCATTGAGGTCTTCATAGATGCCGATGGCGACAAGAAGGACTATCTTGAGCTCCAGGTCACTCCGGCGAACGTCGTGTTTGACGCAAAGTTTGCTCGACATCGAAGTGATCTCAAGGCCGCCAGAAGTTGGAACATGAAGGGATGGAAGACCGCTGTTAAAGTGGATGGAACCCTCAACAAGCGGGATGACCAAGACAAGGGTTACATCGTCGAGATGATGATCCCTGTGGCCGAAGTCCCGGGCGCGAAGAGCCCTACTCAGATCAAAGATAGCTGGCGAATTAACCTCTTTAGGTGGGACCAGGCCAAGGGCAAACGCCAACGCGCCTCCGCCTTCTCCCCACCGGTCGTCGGAGACTTCCATGCCCTGGACCGCTTTGGACATCTCCGCTTTGATGGCCTGCCTAAGCTGAAGACTGTGGGCCCTCAGGGCAAGTCTCCACAGATCCGGCAGTTACCGATCAAGGGACCAAAGGTCGATCAGCTGAAAATTAAGGGTTCTAAATCGCCTTCAGGCAAAAAAAGTTCAACCCCCTGAAACGAAAAAGAAAAACCATCAAAAACACCATGTCGGACGCGGTGTGCGCAAGTAGGTAATCGTAACCAAACTTGACACTTTGCGATACACGCACACAATCAGGATCGGTAACCCGCAAACGGGGGAGATGAGATATGGCCGGTTCTGATAAGCGAAAGCAGAGCCTCTATTTTCCAGAAGATATGCTCAAAGAAATCCAGGCTGAGGCCGCGCGACAAGACCGTTCGTTGTCTTGGATAGTGCAGAAGGCTTGGAAGATTGCACGCGGTGAGATCAAGAAGTATCCGTCGATCAACGATCTTCCGGACGATTGATTAAGCGCGCCGCAGCGTAGATGGGCATGGTTCGTTACTTCGAAGTAACGTTCGTACTGGCGAGGGTTTTCTTGCCTGAGCTGTCTATCGCGCGGCGAGATGTGATCGAAAAAAAGGCCTCAAGCGCATGCGCGTTGAGGCCGATATTTTCGAACCGGAGTGGTCGAGAGATCTATCGGGGAACCTGAACCTTATGGAATCTCAGGTCTCTATAGACGATGTCTGCCCCGCTCCGATCATCAAAGACAAACTCGCATCGCTCGCGTGCATCTAGCACTGGAAGAGGATCGTTACGACTACAGTCGTAGCTTCCATCCTCAGGGTTAATCACCCAGATCGACTTGCTGCTGACGTTATTCATGCGTTCCGCAGTGAAGACGAGCTTTGTGCCGTCCGGCGACAAGGCGAAGTCTCCGATGTCGTGATTACTCCAGTGACTCGCACGAAGATTATTCGTGACGTTCTCGACGGCTCCGTCCAGGTTACGGTTGATTCGTAGGATGTCGAAGTCATCTCTGTTAGTGGGCGGATCGCCGCGTCGGCTGCAATCGCCTCTCGCCAAGAAGTAGATCCATTCCGAGTCGCTGCTGAAGACCGGGTTAAATCGAACCTCATTAAAGTAGTAATCCCCCATTCGGCGGCAATCGCCTTGAGGGTGAGTACGGCCTTCAAAGAGTACGTGATTACCCGGCTCAGGCGGCATTGGTCGGGCCTGGAGCGTGTGTAGATTCCAAATGAACTCATCATTCGTAAACACCGCGAGATAGGTCGCGTCGGGCGATAAGGCGATAGGTAGACGACCTGAGAACTGTGAGCCAGTCATGTTCTGCTCACCGAAGGTGTAGAGCGTCTGCTGTGCCGTGTTGGCGAGGTTGTAGAACTTCAAGGTCATGGTCGACAGAGTGGTCTCAATCAAGATGATCAATGAGCCCGAGTCGGTCACCCTAAAGCCACCGTTTGCGTTCACCGTGCCGACCAGGTTACGACATCGATATGGGGCATCCTCGCATCCTTCTTCACTCGCCCCAGCGACCGGCTCCACCCATACATCGATGGTGCCATCACTACCCATCGCCTGACCACGAGTGTAGATGAGTTCCTCGACAACCTCAGAGTTTGGATCGTCTGGGTTCAGCTTGAAGGTCGTAAAGTCGAAGCTGTTCACGCGGTCATTGACCTCGCGTACGCGGTCTATTTGCACCACCTTTTGGCGTAGATCGATTGGAGCAACTTTAAGTCTGAAACCACCTGCGACCGCATCGGGCTCAAGCCATCCGATCCAAGTCATATCCTTGTTGAGTCGGCAGAGCTTACTCACACAATTTACGACGCCCTGACCCCCCGTCAGATTAAACTCTTCGTCATCTTCGAAATCATAAATGACGAGATCAACGCTCGCGGTACCCATGCCACGAGGCGTGACACTCTTTATATATGATAAACGAGTGTGCTCCTCAGTTGGGCCACCGTTGTTCCCTCCGCCGCCACCAGCACCACCATCACCTCCAGGCCCCATTCCGAGGTCGAAAACTTGGGCGTCCATTCTGACAGGCTCGGATGTAGCGTCGTCGCCACAGCCGGTTACGAGAATGAGAGAGAACACTAAGAACGAAATAAAGAGCGAGCGCATTGGGCCTCCTATCCAGATGGCGTGGATTCTAGGTTGAGCCGCTCATCGGAATCAAGGCAGCGTTCACATCTAACGACAGTAATTGAAGTATTCGGGGGAAACAGGCGCCCATTTAGGGCGTGTGGGAGGCTTGTTTTGCTCAAATACGGCGAGGTTTTATCAGTCCATTGGCCCAGAACCGATGTCCTCCCGTTGATCTGCCCCTCAGGTCGATAAGAGCAGATATCCCAACCCCCATGGTCCTCCTAGGCGCGGTCACCCCTTCTGCGGTGACCGCGATAGGAATCAAGATGAGCTCCGGACGTGGCCGTCTAATACGACGCACGGGCCGAGGGCGGTGGGAGCCGAGTCGACCAAGATCGTGGTCAAACAGGGTGTGGGGCTGCCGTTTCATCCGACGGCAGGTGGGGCCGCAAGCGCTCGCTGACGACGCGCTTCGAACAAAGCCTCATCAGCTCGTTGAAGCAAAGCGTCTGCGGTGCCGCCCTCATAATGCGCGAGGCCAAGAGCAACGCTTAGCTCTGCGCCACCGATGGATAGGCTACTCACAACCTCAGTCAACTGACCAGCGATTGTATCCGCGACCTCGGCGTCAGCCTCTGGCAGGATGACAACAAACTCGCTCTCGGCAATGCGACCTACGATGTCGAAACCACGACCGCAGCTTAGAGCTGCCTCAGTAAAGGCCTGGAGCGTCGCGTCACCTTCAATCGTACCAACATAAGGATCATAGTCCTCAAGCTCGCACAAGATTACAGCTAACTCATGGGAACCCGAACGAGCCCTTAGACATTCCCTATCTAGAGTCTCGAAGATACCTCTCTGATTCAAAGTACCAGTGAGCTCATCACGGTCAGACTGTAAACGTAGATTCTCGATGGCCGCAGCGTTGTTGATTCCAACGGCGAGCATCTGCATCACGCTTCCGAGCAGTCGACGAATACGTGGTGACAGAACCCAGTCAATGAAGCCGTAGAGGGCGACGATTCCGACCGTCTGACCATCCAGCTGCATCTCTTGCGACCAGAAGCGGTACATATAGTCATCTCTGAGCACTCCGTGAATTGGAGTGACCTCCGCACCTCGACGCAATCGAAGAGCTTCACCCGGCAGGTCGGCATAATCCAACTCAGCCAGCATAGACGAACAATCGTCGCGTATCGCTCGCTCTGCTATCGGCAGTATTGGTTGCTGACCAAATACATGGAGCATCGGCTCGAGTCCCTCTTCCTCAGGTGGAAGAACGAGGGTCACGACATCTGCCTGGGCCCATTTATTTAGTAGTGAGCAGATACGAGTAAGCATCTGATCAAAATTAACTGGATCTGCACAGGCTTCGGCAAACGCCACCTTTCGCTGCAAATCCTCAAATTCATCGCTGTGGATGTTGTTGTTGCGCATCTGGACTCCTCCGTTTGAATCCGCGGACTCACCTATTTCAACTACCGTGCCAACTCTGTTCTCCCCTAGAGTTGAGGGCAAACTCTTAGATTTGCGCCAAAGACTTGGTCACGTCCGTCATGAAGCTGACAGTCGATCGACAAACCTCCATCAATTGACGCCCGGCACAATCATTGACGTCGTTCGTTGGCATCACCTCGCCCTATGATTATCAATGCGAGGTTTAGGGGTGTCCCTTAGCGGCGAAGGATCAATGTATGGATCTAATCAGTGTTATTGCAGATACGTTACGTCTCTAAGTTTCAAGTAGTCATTATGGCTTGGTGTTTCCTGCAGCTCTTTCCTTAACGTCCTTAAATGCGGTCATTCATTCATGAATTCCACTCAACGATTACATCCCGATGTTAAACACACGCATTACACACAGTTATTTATCACTGAAATTACACAGAATAGTTACAAGTACAGATTTAACCGAGTCATTTAACCAAGTTATTACACCCCATAATTACCGTCCCAGATTACAGTGATGTATTTGTTTTTATTGCTTTAATGCGCAATTAAAAACACTGCTTAACTTCGTGTCACATCAAGACACTTTTTAACTAAAGGGTAGACCTAGACGGACGATGTCATTGGTGAGAGCCAGGAGGCATCAGCTAGGAAACTCAAGGTTGGGTATTCCGGCAACAAGGGTGCGTATCTCGTCATGGTGACTGAGGTATGCGGTAGACCCACGATGTCTCCACAAAAAGCAACTACGGCATGGACGCCGACCTGCATACGCCAAGAGGCAACGCAGTGATTCTCAGGGAGAGAGTATTATGGGCCTTTTTGTAATGACGAATATGTCGTCGCTGAACGCACAGCGTAACCTTACCTTCAACAGCAAGGGCATGAAGACGACATATCAGCGTTTGTCCTCGGGTTTGCGCATCAACAGCGCTAAAGACGATGCCGCAGGGCTCGCCATTTCGACCCGATTCACCAGCCAGATCCGCGGCCTTAGTCAGGCAATGCGGAACACCAACGACGGTATTAGTCTCGCACAAACGGTAGAAGGTGCGCTGCAAGAGAGCACGTCGATTCTACAGCGTATGCGTGAGCTGTCGGTCCAATCTGCGAACGACGTGAACACCGCCGCAGACCGTAAGTCCATCGATCAGGAAATTCAGCAGCTTGTTAAGGAGCTGAACCGAATCGGTGACACCACCACATTCAACTCCCACAAGGTCTTGAATGGTAGCTTCATCCAGCAGTTCTTGCACGTTGGCGCTGATGCTCGAGAGACCATCGACGTTACCTTGAGCGATGCTCGAGCGACCGCACTGGGTCGTACTGCTCTTGTCACGGCCGACGTTGTCTCGACCCACGCCTTGGACAAGGCCGCAGGTAGCGTGCAGATCAACGGGATCACCGTTCGTAACACCACGCCGAGTGATGACCGAGTGTCTACGTCTTTTGCGACTGGCTCTGCTATCGCGAAGGCCTCGGCGATCAACGACGCATCAGAGCACACAGGTGTTGTGGCTCGAGTCAACGCGACGGATGTCAGCGGCAACGCCGACGTCACCGCCGGTACACTCAATGAGAACAGCTTCATTCGTATCAACGGAGAGACGATCACAGGCTTCGCTGTCACCACCGATGACTCCAATGGGGAGCTCGTATCCCAGATTAACGCTTTCTCCGATAAGACGGGTGTCGTCGCGTCGATGGACAGCGATTATCGACTTGTCTTGACGGCTCAGGATGGACGTAACGTCGAGATCGAGGCTTCGGACGCTGCCGCTGCGACCATTACAGGTCTGTCGACCGGTGTGACCACAGCCACCCTCGACCTAGAAAGTGAAGACGCTTTCACGGTGGACGGTGCGAACCTCGAGTTCGTTGGTTTCTCGAACCCACAAATCGTCGGTGTGAACTCCGTGAACTCGTCCGTCGCCACCGTCAACGTGCTTGACCGGACGTCATCAAACCGAGCGATCGAGATTATCGATAGAGCTCTTGAGCAAATCTCCGCTGACCGTGGTGAACTTGGTGCCCTCCAGAATCGTCTTGAGAGCACAATCAATAACCTCGGATCTATCACTGAGAACATCTCTGCAAGCCGTAGCCGCATCTTGGATGCCGACTTCGCTGCAGAGTCCGCCAACATGGCTAAGAACTCGATTCTCCAGCAGGCTGGTACATCCATCTTGGCTCAGGCGAACCAGGCGGGTCAGGCTGCCCTGTCCCTTCTCGGATAATAAATCAAGAACTCGGTCCGGTGGGCGACGTCGTTCGCGACGTCCCCGCCGCGGCCCATTAATACTGCTGGTACCCCCCGAGGGTTTCCCTCGGGGAGTGTCAGCGACCCTAGACGACCAACACACTGAACGAAGGTAAGCGACGAATGACACAGTCTGCCCACTACAAGTCTGTCCTGAGCAAGCGATTGAATGTCGCGACTGCACAGGCTGGACAGCCAATTGACATCACGAATGGTGTCGGGGCTAAGGGTCGGGCGGCCTTAACGGAGGCGAAGCACTACACAAGTGAGCATGCTGAGATGCCGCCCAGGTCGGATGGTGGTCAGCCTCACCTGGACAAGAGAGACGGTTTGAATGGGTTCGAGACTCGTTGTGCCAATGGGATGGGGGACGCCGCTAATGGTTCCCCACCCTACTCACGACAGGACGCGTCTCGAAGCGATTCGAATCAACGGTCCCGGCGTAAAGAGCGGGACGTCAGTTCGAGCGAACTGAGTCGATTTGTTGAATCTCGGGTCGGGTACGAGGAGGTCCTGTCTAAGCAGGGCTTCTCGGATACAGCTCAAGAGATGTCTGGCACACGGTTCCAGACGACCGAAGAACTTCAAAAACTAGGGCGATCACGAATGCGATTTGCAGCTCACCGGAGAGGGTATTCAGAGATGACAGAGGGCTTCGTGTCCGGTCTTCTCACTGCCCACACAAGGGATCCACAGTATGTGCGGTCTGCCGGTGGTGCGAGGCTTTCGCCGGACCGAGTGACAAAGAGTGGCCCACCCGGCGATCGACAGGACATCTTCTGTGGACGGGTCATCTACGGCACTGAAAGCCCCGGTTCACCATGCCTGGACTCAGGCGAGTCTAGGCACTCTAGAGATATAAGAGATCTGGACGGGTGGTTCGATGCGGTCGGACTGGCGTCAGTAGGTTTAGAACTCGACGACCGAGATCGACGAGAGACAGGGTCTAGCTTAGCTGAAGCACACAAATTCAGTTCACGGGTAGGCCCTCCTGTTGATTGGACCGACGGACCATGGGCTGACGCCGCTTCCTCGGAAGCAAATAAATGCCAGAGACCGAGTTATCCATTGTCGGCGGGACCAAACGAGCGCCGACAGAGGCACGGCCAAAGGCCGATGGACCATAGTGTTCGGGCCGATGGAACTAAGGGACGACAGGAATCACTCACTGCTCGACCGCCTACACCGCCTTATGAGGTGTGGCACAGAGATGAGCGTTCCCCCCGAAGTCAGAGATATGTGACTTCTAAGGAGGCCGC
>CALELH010000221.1 GCA_937902595.1 uncultured Myxococcales bacterium | reverse complement strand
GGGGAATTGGGCGCAGCCGGCGGCGGCCATCGCAGTGTGGCCACCCAGAGAGTGCCCTGCCAGGACCAGAGGGAGACCGTCAGCGTGCCCGAGACAGGTGTGGACAAGCGCTGGCAAATCTCGGAACACAATGTCGTCATAGGTCCACTCACCACCCTCTCCTGGCGTAGGACCTGATGCACCGTGACCACGAAAGTCAGCGTTATAGACGCGCCAGCCTTGGGCCGCGAGAAATGGGGCGAATCCTTGGCCACCTCGTACATAGGTGCGTCGATCCACCATCATCGCGTGGGTCAATAGGACGGCGCCTACAGGGTCGGTGGTCGTCTGGGTGACTTGGATGTCCAGGGTCCAACCGTCGTCCGTCTCAGCGGACAGACTAGATGACATGGTTGAAGCCGGGGTTCTTCGGGACGAGAAACTCGAGCGCGCCCCCATAAGGGCTAGAGAATTGGAAAGCTGGACCGTCCTTAGGCGTCACCGTAAGGCGCACCTCAGCGAGCTTACTGTTGAGGCAATAGAGCAGGTCGCCGTTGGGATTGACGTATCCTAGGCAGACCATCTCATCAGGATTTGCGCTCATCTCTAGCTCGGCGAAGCCGCCCGGGCCCTTAAGCTCAAGGCGCCATCTCGGATATTGAATGGACGCTTCTTGGTTCCACAAGTTCAGTAGGTGATTAAATCGGTAGACCCGGGCGCCGTAGCGGACCTCCAGCGCCGAGATGGGCGGCGTGAGCTTGCCTCCGATCTCAACACGTCCTGAGAACCCTTCGAACATGCAGGTTGGCACGCCCTGTTCGATGAAGACGCAGTGGCCCCAAGCGTACCGTGGTGTGTGCTCCGTACCCCAGTTATGGCCTTGCATTCCGAACCAACCGTCGGCGGAGATTGGCTCGCCGGACCACTCCATGGATCCGGAGAACGCTAACGCTGGATGGGGCGTGACCGTCTTCGCTTTCGGCAACGCTGTGTGCAGCATCCAACGGAAGGGGAAGATGCTCATCGGGGCGCCCAAGAGCCCTTCGACCGGGCTCCAGTGGAGGTCCCAGCGACAAGAGCCGCGTTCATTCTCCAGATAGCCGTCGCTGGACCCGGTCTCGGGGTCGAGGTTGAAGCGACATCCGCTCAACTCGATCTCTAGTGGGGTCCCTTCGAGGCGCGCTTGGTCTAAGGGAACGGTCTCTCGATGGCCCCAGGTCGAGCCCGTCACACCGTCGAAGGTACAGCACCAGACGTCCGCGACTGGATTGCCATCACCGACTCGAGAGAGGATCGTGGCCTTGAGCCAGATCGCCCGCCTCGAGGACGGGTCGTTGGCTCTCCAAAAATAACTCTCGTAGTGACCACCTCGGGTATGAGGCCGGTATCGCGTGACGTTGTCCGCGAGGGCTGTCCACTCGGGCATGGGTGATTACTGCGCCAGTTTGAAGGCGGCTCTTGCCTCTTCAGGTGAGGCGATCTCGCGGCCTGCCTCGCGGGCGATCTTGACGATCGCTTCGATCAGCTGACCATTACCCGTCGTCTTTTCACCGTTGGGCAGATAGAAGGTGTCCTCGACGCCCGTACGCAAGTGTCCTCCCATCTCGGCCGTCTTTCGGTGTACATCCCAGACCTCTTGCCGTCCGATGGCGATGGCCTGCCAGTGCACGTGGTCAGGCAGCTCGTCGACCAGTAAGGGTAGCCAAGACGCCTTCGCTGGCATCCCTGAAGCGACTCCCATAACTAGAGAGACGTGGACGGGGTCGCGCAAGAGCCCGACCTGCTCCAGCATTGGGATGCTACGCACGATGCCGGTGTCGAAGCACTCGCATTCAGGGGCGATGCCCTCTTCGTACATCACCTTTAGGAACTTCTCGATTTTGTCGATGGCGTTGTCGAAGAGCAGCGGAGGCCAGGCCCAGGTACCGTTGCGCCTCACCTTTAGGTAGTTCAATGAGCCGGCGTTCATGGCTGCGGTCTCAGGCTTACAGCGTCGGAGACACTCGATAGGACCGGAGATGTCCGGTCCCATGACGCCCGTGGAGAAGTTAAGCAGCACACCGGGACACGCGTCTCTAATCGCGTCGGAGATATCTGCGGCTACGTCGGGATCCCAAGTGGGCATGAAGCCCATGCCCTCCCGTTGATCGCGGAAGTGAAGGTGCATAATCGACGCGCCGGCGTCATACGCCTCTTTCGCTGCCGCCGCCATTTCTTCTGGCGTCACGGGTACGGGGTGTTGCATCGGATTGGTGAGCACGCCCGTAACTGCGCAACTGACGATCGCTTTGTCCATCGAAGATAGTCCTCCCGGTAGATTGAAGGACAGCATCTTACAGTGACGTACGTCCTTTCACCATCGGTTCTTTTCCGAGCAGCTGAGTCAGTGGAACACTCTTGAAAAGACTCGATCATAAATGGTCAAATCTACTGAGGGTTAGCGGGGACTATCCTCAGGGGCATCGTTGGAAAAAAAGAAGCTACGACGTCTGGTCATGTTCATCTCAACCGTGGTCGCCTTGGGGCTCGCGGCGACGGGGTGGGCGCGTCCGACCGGCCCAGGGGCGCTCTGCGAGGCGCTACCTGCGGCTGAGGACTGTGGGTCTGGCCTACCGAACTGTGACGTCTGTCACACGACGCCGCCCGCCCGAAATAGCTATGGTCTTCAGCTCGGTGAGCGTCTCCCAGAGCCGACGAGCGCCCAAGAGTTTTCTGGGGCGATCCAACCGATCATCCTAGAGGTGATGCCCCTCGACGCAGATGGGGATGGCTTCGATAATGAGACGGAGTTGCGCTTAGGGACCAACCCTGGAAATGACCGCTCCTTTCCTATGGAGACTGGGTGCTCTGGTCGGAGCGTGAATCCGCGGTGGAATGTGTGCGGTTATGACCACGACTACGTGCTCAAGAAGGTGGCCCTCGACTTCTGTGGGTACAGCCCGCGGTATGCAGAGATGCAGGCGTTCACTAGGCTCGATGTAACGGCTAAAGAGCGGATCATCGAAGAGACCTTTGAGCGATGCGTCGATACGCCCTATTGGCAGGGCCGGGATGGTGTACTCTGGCGCATGGCGCATCCGAAGGTGAGGCCCCTCGCCGCGATTAAGTCGGGTCCTCAGGCTGGTCCCGTCCCGTTGGCCGACTACGACGATGATTATGCCCTCTTCGTATACACGCAGACCGATGACCGCGATGTCCGCGACGTGATCACCGCGGACTACTATGTAACGCTCACCGGTAATCCTCCTACGTACACGGAGCGCATGGCGAGACCGGACCAAAGCTTGGCTCCTGAGTACCGTGTCGGGATGATCTCAAGTCGCTGGTTCTTCGTCATCAACACGATGTTTACTGCGGTGCCACGTACGGCGGCGGCCCAGGCGTACCGAGCATATCTCGGTTTGGATATCGCTAAGAGCGAAGGGCTGATTCCTCCTCAAGGAGAGGCGCTTGTCGACTATGATGAGAAGGGGATCACGGCGGACGGGTGCGCTGTTTGTCACACGACCCTTGACCCTCTGACCTATCCGTTTACGCGATACGGAGGGATTGAGCCTCCGAGCTCTGGTCTGTACGACCCGATGCGGATGATGAGACGAGATCCAGCCATCGATGGAGCCAACATTCGGGATGTTCCCGAGGAAGGCTACCTATTCGGCCAACGGGTAGAGAGCCTCGTCGAGTGGGCGGATCTCGCCGCGAACAGCGATGAGTTTGCCAAGGCCACAGTGCTTGAGTACTGGCGCCTCCTCATGGGAGCGAGCCCCACTCAGGCTGAGACGTCCGAGTTTGATGCGCTGTGGCAGGGGCTGAAGGGCGAACATCAATATCGTGTCGAGAATATGCTCAAGGCGCTCATTAGAACGGAGGCATACGGTGTTCCGTGATTTGACTCTCCGTCTAGTTTTGACGCTTGCGCTCGCGCTCTTCTTAGGGTGCGAGGAGGGGCCACCTAGGAGCGAAGCTGGTGCGGGCGGCAGCGCGGGCTCAGGTGCCGCTGGTGGCGGCGGTAGTGGTGGTGTAGGGGCTCATGGCGGCTCCGGTGGGGCTGGCGCTCATGGTGGTGCCGGTGGCGGCGGGGCCGGAGGCGCTGGCGCGACTGGAGGCACGGGAGGCGCTGGTGCGACCGGAGGCACGGGAGGCACCGGAGGCACCGGAGGCGCTGGTGCGGCCGGAGGCTCCGGAGGCACAGGCGGGAGCGGTGGTGTCGGTGGCGGCATCTTTGAGTCCCAGAAGATGAGAGTCAGATTTAAGGGACCGTACCGACTTCAGCTTGATCTGGAGCGTCTCCTTGAGTTGCCGGCAGAAGAGGTCTGTCGGGAGCTTGGCCTCTTTGATTGTGTGGGCGTCATCCACGGGATCAGCTTGGGTGGGGTGGAGGCCTACAACGCCAATATCTATAAGGCCCCTGATGGCACCTCCATCAGCGCCCCCATGATCGTAGAGCGCATCGCTCTGGCCGCCTGCGACCGGCGGTTCACTCTGGATAGACAGGCTCCTCCCGACGCCGTTGTTCTCTTTGAACTCGCGTCCCTAGGACAGGACAGGCTCGCTGATGTGAGCGCTCCAGAGGTCGGAGGCGCTGTTCAGCGTCTGTTCAGAGTGCTTCTTCAGCGAGACGCGACTGCGGATGAGGTCGCTGGGGTGCGGGCGCTATACCAAGACATCGAGCGTCACGCGGACGCTCGATCTCCTGCGTCCGAATGGGGGGTGCTGACGTGTATGTCCATCCTCACCAGCGTTGAGTATTTGTTTTACTAGGGATGGGCTTGTGACGAAGAAGACTTACCAGCTAACGCGTCGGGACGTCCTCAAGGGGATCGCGGCGGGCACATGTCTGAGCGCGGTGCCCTGGAGCGTTCGAGCTCAGGAGGAGGACCCAACTCGGTTTCTGATCGTCCTCACCGCCACAGGCGGCGCCTCGATTATTGACGCGATGCTCGCCATCAGAGAGTCGGAGTCGATGAACTCGAGCGTGATTAATGTGTTCCCTGATCAGCTGGTCCAGACCGTCGATGGGACACCTTTTCGCGCGGTTGATTTGAATCTGCCGAGTATTGGCCCGCTCCCATACACGGGTGCGTCCGACCAATCGAACTTTGTTCGTCGACATGCCCAGGACATGATGGTCGTGACCCACACCGGCACGAGCGTGAATCACCTTACGGCGGAGAAACGATCTATTACGGGTAATGACGCGTGGGCAGGTCAAACGCTGCAAGAGGTGGTCGCCAGAGCCTATGGGGCTCAGGCTCCGATACCGAACGTGAATATGGGGGTAGGGGGCTTTGTCGAGCCCGGGGTAAACTCATCGGTCCCGGGATGGGCTCGAGGCCAACTCGTCGGGGATGCGCGTTTGTTTTTCGCAGGGTTAGACGGCTCTAGGGGGATTCGTAATGCGCCCAATAAGCCCCTCGTTGAGCTCGCGCGGAGGTTTCGTGACGAGCAG
This sequence comes from uncultured Myxococcales bacterium, assembly GCA_937902595.1. GTDB lineage: Bacteria > Myxococcota_A > Bradymonadia > UBA7976 > UBA1532 > UBA1532. The sequence goes on along the minus strand of CALELH010000221.1, from coordinate 4,075 downwards.
CTAGACGAACGCTCAGTCTTCGCTCGGACCTTCGGCGACAGCCAAGCCATCGAGCTTTGGAAAGCAAACCGATCGAAGACCGCCGAACTAGAGCGGGCAGACCTCATCACCAAGCTCAACATTCTGCGGGATAGCCCAGGTATACCCCTCGATGCGTTTGGCTTAGGGACGTCGCCCGACGTGGACCGAGTGTTGCAAGCCTTTCCAGCCCTTGACGTCGACCCGTTTGAAGCTCAAGCAGCCTTGGCGTATCTGCTGATCAAGAATCGAGTGAGCGTCACTGTCACCCTTGGCCCTGGACTGTCTCCGCTGGTGGGGGTGACTCAGATCGTCGACAGCCCACCGCTCGCGTATGACTTCTCTCACACCGCACATAGGGCGACTCAAGCCGTCATGTGGCATCGGCTACTCGATGTGACCGACCGGCTCATCGGTTTGCTCAAGCAGGAGCAGTTTGGTGGCGGCCAGTCGCTTTGGGACCGTAGCCTCGTCTATTTCGCTACGGACTTCGGCCGAACGAAGCGCCGACCCCCCAATAGCCCAGAGTTTGGGACAGGCCACGACCTCAACAACGGGTCTCTGATCATCTCACCAATGGCGAATGGTGGGAGCGTCCTTGGAGGCGTCGACCCGCACACTGGCCTGACCTATGGGTTTGATCCGCAGACCGGCGCGCCTGCACCTCAGCGGACCATGACTGAACCGGAGGTATTCTCCGGCATTCTCCAGGCTTTGAACGTCGACACGAGCCCAGCGAATCTACCCTCGATGCCAGCGATGCTTCGCGGCTAACTCCGAGTGCTATCGGCGTCGACGGGCGCTGATTCCTAGGAGCAAGAGCAAGCCCAAGATGGCCCACGGGTGTCCACTAAAGTCCACCGCAGCGCAGCCGATTTGATCGCCGGTGATGTTCTCAAAGGACGGGATGAACGCGTCGGGCTCCGGAGGTGCAGCGTCGGGGATTGGCGTCGGAGAGACCGTCAATCGGTAGCGTTGGATGGTCTCTCCGCCGTCAGGTTGCCATACGCCATCAACCATCTGGCCATCGGTGGCCTTCAGCTCGATTTCAAACATGCCGTCCATCAGCTGCGGGACGTCCCAGCTTAGCTGCCATTGTCGGTTGCCGAGAGGCTCCAGAAACATGCCCTCGATGCCCGACGTGAGTTCCAGACGAATCGCGTCTTCTGGCCCTTGGTCGCTCAGCTCGATGGTATAGAAGTACGTCTCACCACCTTGAGCGAGCTCCGGCGGCTGCGTCACGAAAGCGGGCGCCACATTGACGACCAAGACTTCGATGGTCGACGCGATGGGTTGGGCGGCTTCGCCTCCCTGCACGGTCACCAAGAAGATACCGTCATTCGGGTAGACGTGACCGACCTCTGATCCACGGGCCACGGTCCCGTCTCCAAAATCCCAGCGCCAGAGGTCTGCGTTGGGGTTCTGTTCTCGGTCACAGATGGACTGGCCGCTCTGCGAGGTCACTCGGCCGTCGGCCAGACGGAGGACAAGGCATCGGCCCTCTTCGCCTTCCAGGTGATCTTCTGCCACTGGCGCTGAACTGACCCATGGCTCCAACACGAACTCGCGCTCGATCTCAGTCACCGCACCGGACCAGGGATCCGTCACGGCAACCACCACCTCGTAGGTGCCACCTCTTCGGTACTCGTAGACATACTCGGCGACCTGGCGGGCTCCTGAGTCAGACAGGCCATCGCCGTCCATATCAAATATGTAGATCAGGGCCTCGCTGTCAGGGTCTTCCGCGGCTACGGTCACGAAGACCTTCCCGTTCCTTAAGATGCTCAAGGTGACCTCGCTGATGGAGGTTGGGTGGTCGATGATTTCGGCGCTAAAAGACGCCTCGGAGGTTAATCCGGATTCGTCGGTCACCCTGACTCGCCCATCGTAGGCTCGTCCGTCGGCAGGGAAGGGATAGATGTGACTCGCTTGGCCCCCGATGAGCGGCTCATACTCTGCTTGGGGCGTGTCGCCCCAGGAGACCTCGATAGCGAGGCTTCCGCCCTCTGGGTCTGTCGCGTCGACGTTCAGCTTTGCTTCACCACCTGGTGCGATGGTTACATCCAGAAGGTCGATGCTGGGCGCCAAGTTCGGGGTGCCCGCGCGATCAGGACCAACGACGTAGACGCCCTCTGCGACGAGTCCGGACCATCCATCTCTTACGCCAACGCGCACCTGTTGATCACCGGCCGACCCAAAAGTATGCACCACCTGATTTCCGGGCTGGTCCACAACATCCCAGGTTCCATCAGCTTCAAAGTCAAAGGAGTAGCTCAGGTCGTTCGCCTGGTCTGGATCCGTTGCGTCGACTCGGAGAAGCCATGTCCCCTCACGAACACGTTCACTCTCAAACCTTCTGATGACGGTAGGGGCGTCCACTAGACGTACGACGAAGGGACGAGTCGTCTCGGCTCCGAGGGCATCTCGCGTCCTCAAGCGGCCGGGGTAGGCCGCGCCATCCGCGCGGAAGGCATAGTCATGGGTGACCTGATCACCCACGAACTCCACATCTTGACCGGCGTCATCTTCGTCGCCCCACTGAATGAATGTCTGTACGAATTGACCCTCAGGGTCCCTCACGTTTGCTCTCACGGTGACTCGGCCACGCGGCGCCACATCGAGGACGAAGGCGTCGATCGCCGGAGGTTGATTTTCAGGCACCCATGGGGCGACCTGCACCTCGGTGAGTTGGCTTGTGACCACGCCGGACCAGCCATCTCGTGTCTGCACCCTGAGTTGGTAATCGCCAGGGGCTGCGAATTGGTGACGTGCCTGACTGTTGGGTACGTCAGTGAACTCCCACTCTCCATCACCATCAAAGTCGTAGCTAAATGTGAGGTCGCCGTCGCTGTCTGGGTCATGGGCCACGATCGTGGCTTCATACACACCGCCGCCGACGTGCTCAGTCATCACTGAGCGGATCAATGTAGGACTGTCGAGGGCGATGACCTGGAACCCTTGAGCGCTGGACGCTCCATTCACGTCTGTGACCTTTACGTAGCCTTCGTAGATGTCGAGTGCTTCATCGAAAGCATATGAATGTTCGGCTTGTCCATTCACCATGGGCACCTCGGAGTCATCAAGCTCCTCGTCTCCCCAGTGAATGGAGTACTCCAGAGCGTCCCCATCTGCGTCGAAGGCTTGAGCGACCACGGAGACATGACCCCGTGGGCCACGGGTCACATCGAGGTCCTGGAGTACGGGCTGCTGATTGGGAGCCACCCATGGGGCGAGCTCTAAGCGACCCGGTTGTTCAACGCTGACACCTGACCAGGTGTCTGTGACTCTCACCAAGAATCGTTTGGGGCCCGGGGCTACATAGTGGTGGAGCGTCGTAGAGCGAGCGGTGTCGATAACATCAAACTCATCGTCGTCTTCGAAGTCGAAACTGTAGGTCAGGAACTCAGCCCCATCGGCGTCGGTGGCGACGACATTGAAGCGCACCGTCCCGTCTTCAACGTGCTCGGCTACGACCTCCCGAATGCGAGTGGGGTTATCGATCACGGGTGCCACAAATGGCGCCTCAGTCTCTCCGCCAGAGGCGTCTCTGACGATCACAAACCCGCTATAGGCGATGCCATCTTCGGGGATGGCGTAGTCATGGTGTCCTGCGCCCGCAGGGAGGGCTTCTACGCCCCGCTCATCGGCTTCATCACCCCAGTGAACGCGATATGTCAGGGCTTCGCCCTCAGGGTCAAAGCTGGTGACTGTCAGGTGGACTCGACCCCGTGGTCCCATCTCGACATCGATGTTCTCCACGCTTGGCGATCGATTGGCCGGCGGGTTAGGAAAGTTAACGATCTCTTGAGCGTTCGTTTGGCCACCCCGTCCGTCATCGACCTGAACGGTCACGGTGTAGGGTCGATAGACATCCGCAGGATAGGTGTGACCAGCGACACCGTCGGCGTTCACTGTGGGTTCGCTCCCGTCTCCCCAATTGATCCTGAATGTGAGCGGATCACCGTCTGCGTCGTTGGCGCCGATCGCGGCCGTGACGTCCCAATCTCCTTGGCGAATCAACTGCACCGTCTCGATGACTGGCTCGATATTGGCGGGG
>CALELH010000220.1 GCA_937902595.1 uncultured Myxococcales bacterium | reverse complement strand
TGGAGATCCCCAATTGGCCGCGCATCATTGAGCCCCTTGAACCGGCGCAGAAGCGAACCCTTGGCGAGTTCTTGGTGCGGGTCGTCTTGGCCGATGGTCACGCTCACGAGGACGAACTCCGAGAGACGGAGGCGTTGTTTGAGCGGCTGGGGCTCGACTCCGGCGAGGTCTATGTACACCTCAATCGGGTGCAGACGGGCCGGGATGGTCAGGGGCGCAGCGCTGAAGAGGCGGCTCGCGAGGCGAAGGCGGCGGCGGAGCTGACCGAGCGAGTGCTCGGGCCCGATGAGATCGAGGCGTCGCCGGCGGTGGATCCCGTCGTTGCCCAAGGGGACCCCGTGGATGAGCGCGAGACGGCCCTTGAGCCCGAACCTGCTCCAGGGCCCGTCGGAGAGGTGATTGAGTCTCCGGAGGGCGTGACCGAGCGCCCTGAGCTGAGCGCGACCAATCAGGCCTTGGTTACGGCGTTAGTGGGACGGAGTCATATCGGTGACGCCGAGTTCAGCGCCCTCGTTCAGAGTCACGGTGGCCTCCCCAACCAGGCCGCTGCGGAGCTCAATGGACATGGCGCTGTCGTGGCCGAAGCGGAGTGGTCTGAGCAGGTGATGCTCCTGAGCCCGGCGGCGAGCGGCGACGGATGGGACATCGAGACGGACCTCTTGGAGCTACTGACGCCATGAGCGAGCTTAAGCCGATCCGACCGAAGCTGAGAGATAAGCTCTGGGGCGCCCTCGCCAAGGGGCTGTCGCCTACGGGAGGTCTTCAGCACGTGGCCGTCGTACGCGACACCGAGCTGAAGATCGCTCAGCACGACTTTGAACAGATGAAGCAGGGCGCGTCGGCTATCCGCTTCATCATCGGTGAGTACGGCGCAGGCAAGACCTTCTTTCTGCAGTATTTTCGGTACCTGGCGCATCGGCAGGGTCTAGTCACCACGCACGCTGAGCTGGATCTGGACGTCCGCCTCTATTCGACGAAGGGCCAGGCGCGCGCGCTGTATCGCCAGCTCACCCGCAACCTGTCGACCCCCACCATGCCTGGAGGCGACGGGCGGGGCTTGCTCAGCGTGGTAGAGACCTTCATCGCCCAGTGCTCGACCCAAGCGGCTGAGCGCGGCGTTGAGCCCAGCCAAGTGATCATGGAGCGGTGCCGCGAGCTGACTCAAGGCGTTGGAGGCTTTGACTTCGCGAAGGTGGTCGCCATCTACTGTGAGGCCCACGCCAGCGGTGACATCCAGCGACAGATGTCCGCTGAGCGCTGGCTGCGGGGTGAATATGAGAAGAAACGAACGGCCGCCAAGGATCTTGGGGTCGAAGACATCGTCGATGACGATAATTACTACGACTTCATTAAGCTGCTGGCGCACTTTATCCAGCTCGCAGGGTTCTCCGGTTTTCTCGTCTGCATCGACGAGTTCGATAAGCTCAGAGAGCAAGTCGCTAGCGTGAGAAAGAGCACCTACGGGCGGCTCCTCACGATCGTGAATGATTGTACTCAGGGCGACGCTAAAGGCCTGGGGTTCTTGTTCGGCTGCACGACCCAGTCGGTCTTCGACCCGAAGACGGGGGTGTTTACGAATCGCGCCCTCGAGACGCGGCTACGAGATAACGGCGCGTCCCTAGGCAATCGCCCGGTTCGACACCTCGTAGACCTCCCACCCTTTGACGCCCATGACTTTCGCGCGCTCTGCGCGAAGTTGAGGCACATCCAGGCGGGGGGGAAGCCTGAATCCTATGTGGTCGACGACGCCGGGATCGAGGGGTTTCTCGACCATCATCGTCAGCGCAATGGGCAAAAGATCTTTATGACGACCCGGG
>CALELH010000219.1 GCA_937902595.1 uncultured Myxococcales bacterium | reverse complement strand
GTAGGGGATCGGTCGTTGACCAAGGAAGTTCCTAAAGTGAGCACATTGTGGCTTAAAATGTTAATCCACGCAGGGGCCGTCACTGAGGCTGGGGTGGCCGCAGGGGTCCGCCGGATCGAGGCCGTCGTAGGCCACGCTGCGGATGAAGTGATGCGAAGCGATAGAGCGACTCTCGCAGAGGCATCGAGTCTACTTAAGACGGACCCTTCGCGCCTGGTGAGCCGAACGGCATCGCTGCTCGATGAGATAAAGCAGCTTAAGAAGGCGCTGGACAAAGCGCGTCGGGGAGGGGGAGGGGCCGATCTGGACACTCTACTTTCGTCGGCGGTTGAGGTTGCGGGCGTGCCGCTGATCGCGGCGAAGGTCGACGTAGACGCGAGAGCGACGCTCGCGGCCCTCGCAGACCGTCTTCGCGACAAACTACCTGGTGGAGTGATCGTCCTCGGTGCTGAACTCGATGGTGCCGTTGCGGTCCTCACAGCCGTAGGGCCCCAGCTCAAGGGTGACAAGCGCTTCCATGCCGGAAATATTGTGAAGGCCCTCGCCGAGAAGGTAGATGGTCGTGGCGGTGGCCGACCAGACTTCGCCCAGGGTGGGGGCAGCAGCCCCGAGAAGCTCGCCGACGCCATCGCGTCAGTTCCGAGCTTAATAGACGGCTAACCCGTCTCAAGGCTGATCTAATCGATGGGAGGCTCAGCATCTGCTGTCGCCGTGAGGTTAAGCACGACCTCCCAGTAGTGGAGGTCGACCACGGCCTCGTAGTCCATCTCGACGACGAGGGTGCGCTTCGACTTACCGACGCCCTCGACGCCGATGTGGAACTCTTCGGGGAGGTCGGTGCTCGTCCGGTTCATATGACTGATGACGTTCTGAATGATCTCGTCGCGACTATATTTGTGCCTGCGGCCTTCTAAGGCTTCAGTTTCGAGGATGTTCTTTATCTGCATGTGTCCGACGAGCGCGCTCGCGAACTGAACGCACACATACACGCCGATCGCTACCAGAAATAATGTGAGGATTTTCTTCAGGTTCATGTGCCCACGATGCCTGATTCTCAATCTCTGGTCGAGAGGGTCTGCCTGAATACGGTAGGTCATCCACACGATAAGTCGGCCGTCTCTTCCAGGGCGGCCCATCCCATCCATAGCCTGTGAGGCCATAGGGAGCAGGCTCACCGCAGGTCGTGAGATAATTCGGCGCTATGTCACTGCCTACCGTGCGCCCAAAACGTCCATGTATACTCCATCCTAGGCTAAGGGATGGGTCGTCCTGACTTCGCCTTCCCATGGGGGTTCGCCGCATAAGGTCACCCGCCTTGATCCTGACTCGCCGCATAGGCATGTCGGATCGGGCTCATCAAAAAAAAACACATAAGGTCGCATTTTTTTCTCAAGTGTTGGCGAGAGGATCCGATGACTTGTTTGTAAGGCGGGAGAGGCAACCAAGAAACGGGGCCTTGACCGAGAGACTAAGACATACGGAGTGCAGGACGCACTTCGGTTAAACAACCCAAACAGGCAGGGACGCCTCACCCAGGGATTGACAAGGGTCAAGATCTGGGACGTATCCACGGAGGATAAAATGGGACTCTATGTGAACACTAACGTTGGGTCGATCAACGCCCAACGCAACTTGATGCACAGCCAGGATCGCCTGGGTCGCAACTTTGCGCGGCTCTCGAGCGGTCTCCGCATTACGAATGCTGGTGACGATGCTGCAGGCCTCGCGGTAAGCGAGCGCTTCACCAGCGAGATCCGTGGCCTCGGCCAGGCAGTTCGTAACGCGAATGACGCTATCTCGCTGAGCCAGCTGGCTGAGTCCGCTCTAGGCGAGTCTACTAATATACTACAGAGAATGCGCGAGTTGGCCGTCCAGGCCGCTTCGGATATCAACAACTCGTCCGACCGACGCGCCATCAACAACGAGATTGAGCAGCTCAAAGAGGAGCTGACTCGCATCGGCGAAAGCACAACATTTAATGGAACGCACCTGCTGGATGGGTCCTTCGTCGACTCATTCTTCCAGGTCGGCGCCTTTGCTCGACAGACGGTTCGAGTGGGGATTCGAGATGCGCGCTCTGACTTCTTGGCTCGACAGGCCGCCAAGACAGGCGGAGATGTGACTACTGACTCTCTCGTAAATGGTGACCTACTTATTAACGGGATCACGATTCGAGGTACGGTCGCTCAGGATGACGAACTCTCGACAAGCTTCGCGACAGGCTCCGCGATCGCTAAGGCGAACGCGATAAATGACACCACGGATTTCCATGGGGTCAGTGCGCGTGCCATGCCGACTGAGTTCGTCTCGGCGAACCCCATCGCGGGTGGTAATCTCGACCAAAATGACTTCATCACTATCAACGGGGTCGCGGTTACAGGATTTGAGGTCATCTCCGATGACGCGACCGAATCACTGACGCGTGCCATCAACTCTCTGACGCCGGTCAATGGGATCACTGCGTCCTTAGATGAGCGCGGCCATCTCGTGCTGAGAGCCGAGGATGGACGGAACATCGAGGTGGAGACGAGCGGGAACGCCGGAGCCATCACCGGGATAGGTGCGTCGACTGTACAGACCGCATCCGTCAACATGTACAGCGAGACCCAGTATCAGTTGAGTGGAGCGAATGAGTCATTCGTAGGCTTCCTCGACAACGATTTCATCGGTGTGGGGACGACTGAATCGATCTCCTCCGTAGATGTCTTGACCCGCTTCAACGCGAACGAGGCGCTGCTACGGATTGACCGAGCGATCTCTCAGATTACTGGTGACCGAGCAGCCTTAGGTGCTGTGTCAAACCGGATGCAGTCAACCATTTCAAACCTCTCAGGGATTCTTGAGTCAAGTGAGGCGGCCCGTAGTCGAATTCGTGACGCGGACTTCGCCGCTGAGTCGGCCTCTATGGCCAAGAGCAACATCTTGCAGCAGGCTGGGATCTCAGTTTTGTCACAGGCAAACTCGGCACCTCAGCAGGTCCTCAGCCTTCTCCAAGGCGGATGATCTAGCTTAGTCGGACCCAATAACCCGTATCGGCACCACGCTTCGTGGTTACGACGGGGGCGCTCGCCCCCGGTCGAACGGGATTCGAGCGTCAAGTAACTGATGAGAACAAGAGGTAATAAGTGATGAAGACGATAGTTAATCAGAGCGGTGAGCAGGTACTTCAGTCCGAAGCGGAGCAAGAGCGATTTGCTGGCTTCGTAGCCGGGCTACGCCGCCGAGGCCGTGCCCCAAAGACAGTGGGCTCTTATCGGAGCGACTGGGTCGGCTTTAACGAGTGGTACTCCGAAAGCTACGGCGAGAGTTTCTCTGTCGAGACCGTGAACGCTGAGCAGGTTAAAGCATACCTTACCCACCTCAAGGGTGAGGGCATGCGCCCTGCGACGGTAAACCGGAAGCTTGTTTTCTTGAAGCGCTACGTTGGATGGGCACACAGCATCGGCTTGGTCCGACCTGAGGTGAACACGGCTGTGCGCAGCGTAAAGCCGGTGCCGCAAGGTCCTCGACGCCCGAAGGGCCTCTCGGATATCGAGCTCAAGCGATTCTTGCGCGAGGTTGAGCGACGAGCGTCTCCGAGAGACCAGGCTATTGTGTACACGCTACTCGGTACCGGACTACGGGTCAGTGAGTTGGCGGAGATGGACATGAGCCAGGTCATCACTAACGGTCGCCGTTGCATGATTCTGCTTAATGATGAGCGTCCTCAGGGGATACGAGTTCGTCGCTTGAACGTGACTGGAATCCCCAAGCGGAAGCTGAGGCAGTATTTGATTTATCGAGGCCGCGCCACTGGGTTGGTCTTCCTGGGAGAGAGAGGACCACTGACCGCGAACGCCATCCAGAGGATTGTGCGGAAGTACTGCGGATTCGCCAAGGTTAAGGCCTCTCCGAGCATCCTCCGGCACACCTTCGCCAACATCTTCCTCGAGCGGGAGGGCGATGTGGTCGCGCTGGCTGACTTGCTTGGACATGAGAGTCTTGAGACGACCCGGCTCTACCTCAACAACAAGGTAGACCAGGTGGACCCTCCTTCTGATGTCGCGATTGGGGTTCGACCTTCCATCGTGATTGGAGCCGGTACCGAAAACACCTAATCGCTCGCAGCACAAACGCTCGAGCGCACCCTGCGCCTAGGTCTGACCGACTGGATTATGTCGGTCAGACTGGGGCGGACAGGTGGGGTGTGTCTGCAGGACGCCAAGGGTTCACGCGAGCCCACCGAAAGTCGGTGGGCTGGCGCGAGTCGATGGATAGAAGACATCGCGAGGAGCTAGAGGCTCCTGAGATTATCAAGCGCGCCCTTAAGGGCCCGCACAACGACGACGCCTCGATGAGTTGAGGCACAGTGTTCGCGCTCCGCATAGAGCGGTCGTGACCGAAGGAGATGAGACGGTGAATGCCAATATGCAAGCTATCGGCGCCGCCAACCTTGAGGCTGTCCTCCGTATCCAATCGGTGGATTCGATTACCTCCCTCCAAGAGACACTTGGAGAGGCAGGCTTACCTCAAAAGGGACGCGCTCTTTGGACTGCTCGATGGTCTTCCGTCTTGGTCGGTCAGACCACGACAACGCCGTCTCCGGTCTGTTCCGACATCAAGGTCATCCCGCTCCAGAGTTCCTGCAGTGAGGACGATCGAAACGACGACTTAACCCTGGTCGAAGACGTTTCTAACGATGTTGAGATAGATCGGAGGCGGCTTGAGGGTGCAGACAGCCCAGGTTCGCTCGCCTCCATGGTGAACGCACCACAAGGAGGATTGCGGTGCCGTCCAGCGAGGATGAGCGCTCTGCTTCTTCAGGCGGCGGCAGCCAATCGCTCTGCGGCGAAGTCGGTGCCCAAGACACGCTTTTGGGCGACCTTGAGTCATGGGCCGCAAGGCATTGGGAGCCGATATGTGGACAGGGGAGGCATCTTTAACGGCCTCTCTGTCGCGAGGCTCTAGGTCTATGAGCGTACGAAAATATTTTGCTCCGGATACGTGTACTCGGAGCTCATTAGCCGACTGTCCGGACGGACGTTGGATACAGACGTGGCGGGTCACGGCTCCACCAAGGACGGTGGACTCTTGTCTCGACCCTAATCGGAGCGGAAAACCACCGCTCGGGAACCAGCACATGGAGGTGCGAAATGATGAAGAGCAAGGAACGTGTGGAGGCCATCCGCGAGAACGGATCCTCTGGAGCGGAGCTTCTACAGCCGCCACCAGGGCTCAGCCCTTTGGAGCAAGCGCTGTGGACCTTAGCTGTCTTTAGTAAACAGGTGGCTGCGTTCACCGATGACGCGGCGAGGATGCTCCATGTCGCGGCGGCGAATCAGTCAGAGCAACCCGCTCTGCCGAAGCTGACCCGGCGAAGGCGCGGTGCGAAGAGGCTTCGAGGCGGGTATCGGCAAGCTGGATGAATCCAGCTCGCGCCGAGCGTGAGTCGTTAGAAAATAGATGACGTCCATAGGGAGACGACAGTGAGTTCGAATATGGACGAAAACAAGCGAATGGACTCTCGAATGGCGCGAAGCTGTCGCGCAGTGAGTTCGGACAAGAGAGACGCGAGTCATTTGGCTCATAGCTCCGAGGTATGCCGTCTACGAGGCGGCACCACGGACACTAAAGTTAGAGAGGTGAACACTCGAGGGCAACGCTCTTCGGGTCAACACCAAAACCCAGCCGAGAGGCACCTTGATTACGGGTCCCAACAGGGCACGTAGCGAGGTTGATTAGACGAGCCTC
>CALELH010000218.1 GCA_937902595.1 uncultured Myxococcales bacterium | reverse complement strand
CCACATTGGAGCGCGCCGCACCGGTCAAACGCCTCTTGGACGGGGTCCAGCTTTGGCCCTGTACTCAACCCTTCGATGGTGGTGATCTCCGACTCTGAAGACACAGTCGAGGCCAGCACGCAGCAAGCGAGCATGGGGTCGCCATCCAAGAGGACTGTACAGGCTCCGCAGTCCCCTTTGTCACACCCTTGCTTTGACCCGATGAGACCTAGATCATACCGCAGCACCTCGAGGAGGCTGTGATTGGGCTTCGCGGCGACCTCACATTCGCGGCCATTCACGCGCAGTTTCAGCAGAGTTTTCATGGACCCCCAAGATCGCTATCGGGTCTGCAGAACGCCATTCGGCGTACCAGAACGCCCAAATTTACTCTAGGTTGAGTCGGATGTCACTCGATTCGCTGAGGTTCATCACGCGGACGGCTGAGTCGACATATCTGGTCGCGCTTGAGCTGATTCCTGGCTTGTTCGATGTGGCCCACCCGTGATAAACGGCGCCCCGTGCATTAAGCGCGATTAGTGAGATCTCATTGAGAAGTCTACTCATCATTCTTTTCGTCTTGTGGAGCCCGACGCTGGGTCACGCCGCTTGTCCGACCTGCACCAACCCGAATCTACCGGGCGTGGATGGCGATCGGCTGACGACGGAGGTCGTCGAAGGCAGCCTACGGCTCGGCGTGTCTATACGAGGGAGCTTGGCGCGATCGACTCATCGACCGTCGACCTCGCTCAGCGCAGCAGGTGCTGGAGATTCGATGGGTAAGAAGGAGCGAAGTTGGGACTACCAAATGCTGGCGTCCAACTTTGATCTTGAGCACGCCAGCTCCAAGATGTTTGGTTGGGCCCTCACTGTGCCTGTCAGATACATGAAGGTCACTGAGGTCGCCAACGGTGGTCATCCGGCGACCCATCTGGGTCTTGGTGACCTGAGCCTGTATGGGACAGTCTATCTACGCTCACGGCTCGATCGGGCGTGGTGGTTGTCTGGTCGGTTTGGTTTCAGCGTCCCGACGGGCAACACCTTAGCGGATCCGAACGCCTCCTCGGGTGACGCAGAGGGTCATGAGCATATCTTCTTCGGAAGCGGGACCGTCGATCCCAGAGCTTTGGTGAGCGCTGGCTATCGTTTTAAATCATGGACGCTTCAGAGCTCGGCCCATTTCCGGACTTCTCTCTATGAGAACAGCTATGGATATCGCGCTGGTACGCAGTTCGGGGCAGGTGTCACGGCGCGGAGTGGTTTCGGACTAGACTCTTGGACTTTCGGCCTACGTGGGGAAGGGTTTTACGGGACCGCGGCCAAGTGGACCGACTCCGGCTCAGAGGATCTCTTCAGCGGAAAAGCGGGGGTCCTCATCGGGGCGGAGGCCCTGTATCGAGCGGACGAATGGGAGCTCTCCTTCGGGATCGACCGACCCTTCATCATGTCGACCGTCGACGGAGAATTTGAGGTCCCGGGGATCTTCAAGTTGGGTGTCGCCCATACTCTCTAAGCTCATCTGTCTCTCGCTCAAAAAAAGAGAGCTCGGCCTCGCAGGCGCGAGACCGAGCTCAGTGGAAACACTCACAGGACATCGGCAGGGGGGGAAGGGGCCAAAGCCTGCCCAAGGGTCTCCTGAGACACAGAACCAAAGGGCTACTGTTCGCTTGGGGAGATCAATTAGCCCTGTGCCTCATCAGTCAGAAACTATCTCGCCTCAGATTTTCTTCCCGTGTTGTTCAAAAAAGACGATCTCATCGGTCAGATGCTCTGTCTTGACCTAAGACCCCGTCTTCAAATAGGGCTGATGAACGAAGGTGGCGGCGGCTCTGGGCGTTGACCCGGAGGGCGGGCTCGTGGCAGTTACCATCTCAGTACTAAGTGCGTCGGAGCGTGGCTGTGAGAGCTGAGTTCGAACAATTTGAGGGTCTGATCGCGAACACCCCCCTGACTCGACTCCGTAAGCTAGTTGAGCGAGACGATGTGACTGTCCTCGCCAAGCTCGAGGGTACAAATCTAGGTGGCTCCGTTAAGGATCGGGCAGCTCTCTCAATGATCTCGGCGGCTGAGAGAGGCGGGCACCTCGCCGGAGGGAAGCGCTTCGTTGAAGCGACGAGCGGTAACACCGGTATCGCGCTGGCGATG
>CALELH010000217.1 GCA_937902595.1 uncultured Myxococcales bacterium | reverse complement strand
GGAGCCGGCCGTTCGTTTGGGCCGGGCGGGGTTCGAGGTGGGCCCTCCGATGGCCTACATCCTTGAGTTAATTTCGACCATCTTCGCGTACACGCCTGAGTCCGAGGCGCTCTGCCTTAAGGATGGACGACTCCCTCAGGCCGGGGAGCGTCTCTATAACTCAGAGTTGGCGAATGTTCTTGAGGCAGTCGCTGCAAAACCCCAGGTGCTTCAGGATCTATTAGGTCAGTTCGCCGATGAGTTTGGTCCTGCTAAGGGCGGTCTTGTTACGGAGAGAGATATTCGAGAGATGAGCCTCTCCTATCTGGAGCCGGTCAAGGTCAAGATGCGTGATTGGACAATGACCACCATGCCGGCACCATCGAGCGGCGGATGTCTTATCGCTTTGGGCCTTAGACTCCTCGAGGGGATTCGTGATCGAGCGCCTTTCATGTCCGCAGATCACTTGGTTGAAGTCGCCTTGACGCAGCGCTTGTTATTGGAGGTGCGCACCCCTGAGTTTGATGAGCAGCTGCATGATCCTACCTTCGTTCGCGAGCTCCTTGGAGACGCGAAATTGGCCGAACTCCGAGATTGCTTAGGGCGATCTCCTACGAGCCACCCCGACAACCCGCTCGGTTCGACCACCCAGATTAGCGTGATCGACGCTGATGGGGGCGTAATCGGGATGACTTTGACCAATGGTGAGGGATGCGGCCGCGTTTTGCCCGGTACGGGTATACAGATCAATAATCTCCTGGGCGAGGCGGACATAAATCCACGTGGGTTTCATATCGACCCTCCAGGAACCCACATGGCCACGATGATGGCCCCGACAATCGCCACGCGCGCTAATGGTGATCTAGTCGCTCTGGGTAGCGGCGGCTCGAATCGACTCCGGAACGCCATCATGATGACGCTCTGCAATCTCATCGAATATGAGAAGAGCCCTCTCGAGGCTGTGATGGCGCCCCGCGTTCATCTCGAGGCGGCCGACGGCGATTTCGAGCTTAACGTTGAGAACGCAGACCAGGGAGAGGGCGTCCTAGACGATCTGAAAGAGGTCTTTCCCCACATGACGCTGTTTCCAGGACGCAATATGTTCTTTGGTGGGGTGCACTCTGCCTTCCTCTTGAACGGAGAGGTTCATGGAGTCGGAGACCCACGGCGCGGTGGACAGTCAGTCATCCTCTGACGACGCCTCGATGACCTGACATTTCTTGAATAAAGACAGCTGGAATCTACCGATGACAGTCGAGGCACCTCGCTGTCAAAGCGACTTTGCGCCATTTTCTACGACATCCTGTAAACCGCCGAAATCAATGCCGCGTCAGTGTTGGCGTGTGGGTTGCTGTGATTGAGCAGTGTCCAATCAATGAAACAGGAAAAGGAGAATCGTTATGAACCTCAAGAAAACCATGATGGCGGTCGTACTTGCCGGGGCCACCCTCTCGTTTACCGGTGTGGCTTCAGCCAAGTCAGTTGTGCGGGTAAAGCTCGCCCCTCAGGTACGAGTCGCTATCAAGTCACCCCCACGTGCCAAGGTTGCCCATCGCCAATCGCTACAGAAAAAGAGGATCTTGAAGGGGAGGAAAGCTGGACAAATCACTGCTCGAGAGAGACGCGCTTTGGTGCGGCAACAGCGAAGAATTCAGCGCACGAAAGTGAGCTTCATCAAGAATGATGGTCGCCTTAACCGCGGCGAGAGGAAGGTACTCCGCAGTAAGCAGAGACG
>CALELH010000216.1 GCA_937902595.1 uncultured Myxococcales bacterium | reverse complement strand
GGCCGCATCTTGGATAGCGAGGATGTCTCGTATCGAGGCAACGTGTGTCTGGGTGAATCCGAGTCTATACGCTTGGCAGACATCGACGAGCTCGCCTTTGACGCGGTGCTCGTCGCGGTCGGCGCCCAAGGGATCAAATGGATCCAGGTAGAGGGGTCGGAGGCTGAGGGGATCTACGACGCTAAACAGCTCGTCTATCACTACAACGGTCTGCCACCATTTGCGTCACAGGACATCACTTTAGGGGATGACCTCGTCGTGATTGGCGCAGGGAACGTCGCCGTCGACATTACCCATTGGGCGGTACAGCAGAACGTTAAGCGCATCACCTGGTTGGTTCGTCGCGGTCCCTCTCAGGTGAAGTACACCCCTAAGGAGATCAAATACGTTGGAGGCCATGTCGATCGCGACGCCTTGCGTGATGAGTTCGATAGGTTAGCTCCTCAGCTCAAGGCCATCGGTGAGGACGCGGACGAAGTCTGGGAGGCGATGACAGGTCGCTTCGGTGACCAGCGTGTCGGCGACAGTGAGTCCTCTATCTCTATGCGTTTCGCGGTCCAAGCACATCAGGTCATCGTCCGTGATGACGGGCGGTTTGGTGGTCTGGAGGTCACTGAGAATGATCTGCACCTGACGGATGAAAGGGTGCAGTGTCGGCCTTCGGAAAGGCGCTTCTCTCTCGAGGCCGAGAGCCTTGTGTTCTGCGTCGGGGACGCCGTGGAGACGGAGTTCGGATTAAGCCTGGATCGTTGGGGTAATTATGCCATGGCTGCCCCAGCTTCAGCGGATGAGCAGAGCTACGCCATTGAGGGTAGGACGGGTTGGTTCGCCGCCGGCTGGGCTCGGGTCGCGAGCGATGGGCTCGTCGGGAAGGCGAGAAAAGACGCCGAACGCGCGTGCGCCGCGCTCTCCGGATACCTAGAGTCGAGACCACCTAAGAGTACGCCCGAGGCAGTGCTCAGCGCTTTGGATAACCTGCTGACCGAGAGAGACGTGGTCGCCATCGATTGGCCGCAGTTCCAATCAGCGCGCGCAGCCGAAGAGGCCCGCGCCGAGGCCGAAGGCCTGGAAGACTTTCGCTTCACGACGAACGCGGAGCTGCTGCGAGAGGCTGGGTTGCTCTGAGGTAGCGCGGCTCGGGTTACCCAAAAAACAGCGAGTCGCCCAAATCACTACAAGGGGCGCAGGCCTTCTGTCGCGGTCGTTCGGCCGAGTTCCAAGCTCTCTTCATCGCCGTACCTGAATATGGGAGACGCGGCGCTCGAATCATCGCTTTGATTGACGATCCTCAGCTCGGTGTGAACACCGTCTATCCGTCCCATAGAGTTCAATAAGTCGATGATGAATCGCACCAGAACCCGCGTAGAGAGCGAAGCGCCCCCGGCCCGGACTCGATAAAATGATTCAAAGAACGCGAGCTTATCCTCAGACGATCCGGACCGCTGTGCTTGACGAAGAGCGGGGATGATTCGGTCTACAAAGCTATAGCAATAACGTCCACCAATACGTCGCGCGACCGCCTCGCACCCTGCCGAGATGGCAGGGTTTTCACGGACCGAAGCCGGACGAATGGGCGCGTGTGCGTATGGAAGGGACATCGGACGTTTATAGGTGTTCATCATGGTCTCTAAGCTGCGCCAGATCACCTCATCTGGTGTGAGCGACTCATCGAAGATCGCCCTCAGAGCCGGACCGTTGATCATGACCATCAGCTCCGCGCTCACCTTACCGTCCTGCTCACCTCGATAGATGTCTGCGAGTCCACGAGCGGTGAGGGCGGGTCCCAAATCGTTGATCGCGTGGGCTAAAGTGTCGGCGATTGGCTGTCGAGCGGTGCTTGAGAAGGTCTTATTCCACCTAAACCAATAGCCTCCATCCGTAAGCTGCCCATCTGTTGCGTCTGTAAACGCGCCGGACGCAAAGACCTCGGAGCGCACGTCGCCGAACCACTGGTTTCGTTGGCCACGCTCCCAGAGCCGCCCTTGCAATTCGCGCTCTCGGCCATCATCGCTACGGATGGTGATCCGATTGCGCCTGAACTCTCCGTTAAATCCCAACTCCATGCCGAGACCGCGGACATGAGCGTCATATCGGCGCCGCCTCATGTCGGAGCCGCCGGCTGAGATACGCTTAACAGCTGGTCCGTCTGAGCCCTCATCGCTCGCCGCGACGGACTCCGCTAGCGTGAAATCTGCGAAAGGCTCATGGTCGAAGCCCCAGTCACGGAACAGCCGCGACGCTCCCCGCCATACGGTTTGACCGGAGAGCGCGCGCTCAAAGGCCTCTTGAGCATCCGGGTCGGAGAGGTCGAACTCGTAGTCTGCGAGCAGCCTCAGGCGTCGCCCCACTTCGTCGCTGAGGAGCGCTGATTGATTGAAAGAAAATACACGGCTCGACAGTCTGCGGATTCGATCGAGGCTTGGGATGACTCGCTCACTCCAAACATCTTCGACCCTCGAGAGCGCGCCGTCGACGTGGTCGCCAATCAGGGCGTCTAGACGCTCCAATGGCTCCGTAAATGATTGTGCTTTTTCTAGGGCGGAGTCGAAACCTGCCGCCAGCTCATCGAGGCGCTGACGTCTTTGGGGGGTGCCGGCGAAAGGGACAGCGTCGATGATCGTCCGCACGATCTCAGGTGAGACGTCGCGCAGTGACGCCACCCGCTCATCAGCACTTCGAAACATATCAACGTGAGTGCGGAGCCTCTGGAGCTTTCTTCCCAGGGCGCGGACCTTATCTACCTCGGCTGCAGGCAGGAACATGTAGCGAAGCCCCTCGGACGCTGAGCTGCTCAGCGCGGCGCGCGTCGTGAGCGTCGCGCTCGAGACGACACGCAGACGAACCCTTTGGTCCGATAGCCGCAGGACCTGCAGGCGAAAGTCACCTTCGCCGATGAGGGTTCCTCTGCGCACTGATGAGGTGTGTCCGTAGGCTGAAGTCTTTACGTATTTGGTCAGCTCTGGTGAGTAGACCGCCGCTCGACTCAAGAACGACCCACCGACGTCGAGTGACACTCGAGCCGTGATGGGCAGAGTGACGATCGTACCTTCCGGCAGCCGCAGAGCGCTGTCTACGTCGTGGGGCAAGTCCATCAGAGAGAAGTGATGTTCGCGACCCCACGCGCCGTCGCGCTTGACTCGAGCGAACTCAACGGTCGCGCCCGCCTTCATGCGAAAGGGGATCGCGGCCTGAACGCCTCGGCCCATCAGGGCGAGCGGTTGAAAGGCCTCGTTGAGCTGAAATCGCTGTACTTGAACCTCGCTGTCTTGCAATGCGTCTTGTCGATTTCGGATCGTTGATAATAGAAGCCGCTGCAGCGCGCGAGGGAGCGCGTCGGTGCCGGACGTCTCTCCGGACTCCACTACCGAACCACGTTGTAACAGCGTGCGGTAATCTGCCTGTGGGAGATCATCGCGCAGGTCGGTCAGCGCGGCTTGCATCGCCTCCGTGTTTGACAGCTCGAAGGCGGCCTTCTCGCTGCCATACGGATGCTCGACGTCCATGGGCAGCTCGGCGCACCCCAGCGTCATAATGAGCATCACGATTATCTTTGCAGAGCGGTTCACACAGAGGCTCCTGAATCGGCATCGTAGACGATCTTGCAAATAGTGAGCCAACCTTACGGTCGGTAGAAGGCGGTACTTTTTGAGGCTGCCGCCCGTATTCGGCTCACCCTATCTCTCAGAATAAGAGGGTCTCTTGTCCCCTAGACGTCACGCTCATGGGGACCTTGGGCCCCAGGCTGGTGGGTGGCTCGATTAGCCTCATCGTCGCCGCTCCACTCCGAGATCTAACCCCAGACAGATTTGGGCTAAGTGCGCGCTTCTAGCTCCCGGGCAGCCGAAGGCAGAGGGAGCGGAGTGGGCTGTGAGAATAGGCGCTTCACGCACTCGACTGGTCTAAGTTTTTTTGAGCAAAACTTCGTGAATTAGCCACCGGATCTGAGCCCTCATCTGTTCACTAGCTGACAAGTTAGGATGACAAATGTCAGTTAAGTTTGGCGGTGTTTTGATTGAATAAAATACGGTTACCTTTGATTCTCGATGGTTGCAGGTTGAGGTGTAAGTGGCACTGC
>CALELH010000215.1 GCA_937902595.1 uncultured Myxococcales bacterium | reverse complement strand
GCTTAACCTAGGCCGCATCGCGCGCTCGATCGCCAAGCACGATCCCGATCGCTCCGACGAGATCGGTCGACGATTGACGACTCGCCTGAGAGCGAGCTCAGTAGACGAGGAGCGGATCTACCTCCTTCTTGCCCTTGGTAATGCAGGGCTCCCGTCTACGCTGGACGCCATTAAGCCCTTCCTGAACCACCCCGTGGAACCGATGAGGCGCGCCGCGGTTGGCGCGGTCCGCTGGATGCCCATCACGAGCGCAGAAGACATCCTGTTGGCGGTGATGGCGCGGGAGGCCGAGCCATCGGTCCGTTTGGAGGCCGCAGAGTCTCTGGAGATCCGGCCACTCCGCGCAGAGACCCTCGAGCTACAGAAGGTGCTCATCGAAAAGGAGGGCACCTCGTCGATCCGTCTGAGCATGATGAAGAACCTGTGGCGAGGTCGAGCTCGTATAGAGGGAGTCAGCGACTTGGTCAAAAGACTGAGTCGCCAGGACAAAGACGAAGAGCTCCGCGCCGCGGCGAAGAAGCTGCTCACCGAATGAATCTAGACGGCGTGTTGAGATCGACTCACTACTCGAGGGAGTCATCCAAGTAACTATAGCCAACCTCACCGCGAGCGCTCATGATCGGAGAGTGGGCGACCTGATCCACATCGGTCCTCGTTAAATCGATGACCTCCGTGTCCGAGACCAGCACAGGCTGATCGGCGGTCACGAGGATTCGTTCTGGGGAAAACACCGGTAAGTCTAGCTCCGTCCACTCCGTGGCTACTACGGGGATGGGCATAGTGAAGCCACCGCTCTCTGATGGGATCTCTGATGCAGGCCTCAGAGACCCGTCACGACTGCTCGTCGAGCCCAGGCTAGACCCGAACCCACAATCAAGGCTTCCGCTGAGCCCGTCGACCGAGCTGAGCGTGGGGGGGAAACGGCAGGGCGCGGTCGTGTCATCATTACGAATGAACTTTACCAAGACACAGGGCTCGCTCTCCAAGAGACTCACCAAAGGCCTGAGGTGGGTCTCTTCTTCTTGCGAGCTGAGCGGACGAACCGCGGGGAGCGCCCCATGCGCCTCATCCGCATCGGTGACGCCGAGAGCGTGGACACGGTCTGCGCTAAGGCTAAAGGCCCTCATTGAGTCATGACCAGGATATGCCAGCAGGTTAAACCCATGGGAGTGCGCGAAGATGTCATCGGTGGTCGTCAGACGACAGACCAAGAGGAGATGACCCGACTGAAGCTCGGTTGTTCCGAGAACGATCTTGTCTACCCGGCAATCCATACCGTCGTGTACCCACCTCTGTCTCGCCGAGACGAGCGCCTCGATGCCGCCGCGGGCCGTCCTCCAGATCGAGGGCACATCGTGCGCGCTGTCTGTCACCTCGATCACTTCGGGAATGATGTCTTCACCGAGAGGCACTGAGTACGCCAGCACATATTCATGATCTCTAGTCATCACAACCCCATCTAAACCAGAGCGTCTCGGCGCGCGAGTGAGACGCTTTAGACACTATACGACGCTCAACGCCAACCAATGTAAGGTATTATAGTTTTAAGTCCAAGCCCCTATTCGCCGACTTCCATCCATCGATGGAGGAGTACACCGAAGCCTGAGGGAAGTCATGGGCACTTAGGGGTCTTAAAAACGCGCGGTCCCGCCCCCCTGGCGGGCTCCCCTTCAGGGGGTTCTATGGAACGGGCAAACTCGAAGACTCAGTCAGAGTTCGCCGAAACCGACGCCTCTAGGCGACCTGCGCTTTAATGGTAATGGGCTGTGTTTTCCGGGTCCTAGACCGTGCCACAGGAGAATGAATTACGTGGTCTCTCAAACCAGGTGAGTTCCGCATCAAGGATCGTGCGGCCCGACACTCAATCTCTTTGACGATGACCGTCTCTAGCTTCCGATAGCAGCCGTAGCTTGAGCGAGCGGCCATCCATAGGTATCCGGTCGCTTCGAAGTCATCCATCCCGGACCGAGCCTGGCCCCAGGCCTGGGCCAACTCGAACATGGAACAAGATCGCCCTACTTCGATGCTGTCTGCAAAGCGGAGGTCACACCGAGAGTCCAGGGCGTTGGCCGAGCGATAGTCACGCCGGACCAGGCTCGCCAAGCGATCGTAGGGTAGACTCGTTCTGCCTGCAGTGAAGTCTTCGTAGACCCCGAAGGCCTTCAAGAAGTCGATGACCTCATCCCGCTCTAGTACCACCCTAATCAGAAGGTGCAATCCCTCCTGAGAGGCCTCTCTAAATGGGTGTTCGGTCCTGTCCTTAGACGGATCCGATGACCTCGAGTTCTGTCGATTATTCGCGCTATCCATACACGGCCCCCTCTCAAGAAAACGTGCAGCTC
>CALELH010000214.1 GCA_937902595.1 uncultured Myxococcales bacterium | reverse complement strand
GGACCGTAAGCCCCGATGGGGCGACCTGATTGATCTGTCGGAAGACCGCGCGGATGGTCCGGCTGTTACCCACCAACTCTCGAGGCGCGACGATCGGCTCAGATGGGCTGTCGATCTCATCTCTTACGTAGGCCTCATCTTCCTCTCGCTGATCTCGCCAAGAACGCGTCGCGTCACCGATCAGGTGGGCGACGATCGTGAGCACCCGCCTCTGCCATTTGAGTTCGGCATCGACCACGCCAGACACGTCGGCGCTGAGCACACCGACTGGACGTCGCTGCGGATCTCGAATCGGGACGCAGATGAAGGCAGTGCCATCGCGATCGATCTCTTTTCGAGAGCCTGTTCGATCCACGAACTCTGGCTCAGAGCCGATGGATGGAACCACCGCCGCCTCACCGCGATCGAACACCTTGCCTTCAATCCCCTCGCCTTTACGGAGGCGTCCCTTCTGACGCTCTCTATCGGACATCCCGTGGGTGACATCAAAGTAGATCTCATCAGTCGCCCGGTCATGAAGCGCGACCGTAGGTCGGTCGAAACCATAATACGAGAGATGCTCGACAGTCTTGAACAAGCTCGTCTCAACCCCCAGATCAAGGTCGTGAAGCTCTTTCGTGATTCGATAGAGCAGGCGGGTCTCGGCGTTTTCCCGCTCTCGGCCTCGCTCAGGTGTTTGATTCGATTCAGTCATGAACGGGGTTAAACGGGATTTAGATGCTCACGTCAACTGATCATGAACCGCAATTTACCAATCGGCCGATTAATTGTGTCAAATGAGGCTCAGATGGCCATTTGAACACGGGTTACCCTACACCCGTCCGGCACCAGAGTTCACCTAAGGAGGAGAATCCCCACGGAGGGCCTGAGTGGAAAGATGCAGGTGTAAACCACAGCTGAGAACTAAACCATACGACGGGCACCGTGGGCCTCCGAACAACGTCGGCGCGTCACGTGTCCAGGTCGTCGTCTAACTCTCCCCAAGCGGCGATCAGCTCGAAGTCATCGATGACACGAGAGTGATAATGACCCCACACATCGCTGATCATGATCATGGACGACTTTGAGAGAGCGGCCGTGCGATAGAGGGCGTAATATCCAGCGCCAAAGGCGTCGTCGATGTCCTCGACTCGCTCGAGGGCTACGCCTGACACAGGGCAGAACAGCATGCAGATGGTGCCAGGTTCGATGTCTACTAGACCCATTTTTCTTGAGTCACCATGAATTGGACTCAGGTGAACCACCCCCTCCGCCCCACCGAACACAATAACCTTAATCGTGATCGCGGGAAAACCATCGAAGGTGACCTCTGAGAGACCGACCAGGTTGTCACCGTTTGGTCCAAAGGCTTTGCTTACAATGATCTGAACCTCATCGCTCCGTTTTGACATACGCACCCCCTCTAGCTAACCCCTTGCTCCAGTAGTACATTTCCCCAAAAGACACCAGTGCGATCGCGGATTTCAAAGCGTAAGAATGGATAGTCCTGGCGAGGCGATGATTTGTTGGAGACACTCAACTCAGAACATCATTGGTCCGACGTGTACACGGGAGCGAACTGCAGTGATTCGGAAACTCATCTATCTTGGCGCAGCGCTGTTCTTACTAGAGGGGTGCGGAGGCGCTCTCATCAGTAATAAACAGGAGCGCTCAATCGGTCGTGGCGTTCACGCCGAACTCAAGAGCGAATATGCCCTGGTCTCCCCCAAGGATCCCGTTGGGAAGTGGGCTAAGGCGTTCATCCGCCCGTTCCAAAAGGCCTCCGAACGCTTTCGCAGCTCCCGGGAGATTGGTGGCTACAAGATCGCGGTCATTGCTGACGACACCCTAGTCAACGCCTTCGCCGCGCCCGGTGGGTACACCTATCTGTCAACAGGGCTCATCCTTAAATCTAAGAGCTGCGCCGAGATCGCGGGCGTCATGGGTCATGAGCTCGCACATGTCACTCAGAGGCATGGTGCCAAGTCCATCGAGAAGGCGCTCGCCGGACAGCAACTCATTGGGCTCTTCTTCGATGAAGGGCTCGCCGCGAACTCTGCAGAGATCATATGGGGTTTTCTTCAAGCGACTACGTTCAGCAGAGAGGATGAGACAGAGGCCGACACCGTCGGTCTCAAGGTCTCCTATCACGCAGGCTACAATCCCTACGGCTTGGCCAACTTTTTCAAGAGCCTGCTCAAGGACTCGGGAGGTGATGGCCCTGAGTTTCTCTCTTCCCATCCTGCGACGTCCAAGCGAGTCCGCTCCGTACGCAGCCAAATTAAGCGACTCTACGGCAAGAAGGCGTCAAAGAAGTCCAGCGAGTGTCTCACCAAGATGAAGCTCAAGGATCTGAAAGCTCGGATTCGCAGCGGGAAGATGAAGGTAATCGCTAAAACCAAGAGCACCCAATCTTCAAAGAAGGCGACAGCTGCAGGCTGGAGTAAGGGGAGCGCCAAGAAGAAAAAGTCCAGCGCGACGAAAGCCGGTTGGGGCAAAGGCGCGACCAAGAAGCCGTCAAAGTCACCTGCGACGAAATCCGGTTGGTCCAAAGGAAAGGAGACCCCATGAAGTCCTATGCTTGGCTAGCACGTTTATTCCTTGGCGCGTCCCTCACCTTGGGTGGCGTCGTTGGCTGCGAAGATGACTCAACTCCCCCACCCCCCGTAGACGCCGCCGTGGACGCTGGCCCGGAGTGTATACCGGGCCCCGTGGGTCAAGAGACCTGTAAGAACAGCTACGGCGAACGGTACTTTTGTAACGACGAGGGCGCCTGTGCAGAGCTCGCGCCATGCGAGACTATAGATTGCTGTTCCCCTGGCGTAATGGGTAATGATTACTGCGTTAATCTATGCCAGCTGCCGGACAACTGCCCTGCCGAAGCGGAGGTTTTCGGCGCGGGCAGCATCTGTGAGCCTAATCAGGGCAACGGCACCTGCACCGAGCGAGCATGTATCGACTGTACCTATGACGAAGCGGGTCACAGCTGCTGCTCCGAAGCGCTCGGAGAGGCTTGGTACTGCGGCGGCGGCGGACGCTGCGTAGAGTCGCCGACCTGCGAGGCTAACGACTGCTGCGTTCCTGGTGCCCAAGGAGACGCCTACTGCATTGAAAACTTCGGCCAAGCGAGCGCCTGTGGGCTGGTGGGAAATACCGGTCGATGTCTAATGATGCAGGTGCCTCCTTGCGCGGACTGTAGAGACACGGCCGAAGACCACGCCTGCTGCGCCGCAGAGTTTGGAGAGAGATGGTACTGCAGTCCACTCGAAGGGATCTGCCGCGCGACCTCAGGCTGTCAACTAGATGAATGTTGTGTCCCAGGCGCCCCTGGCGACCAAGGTTGTATCGAACGAATAGGCCCTGACTCTCGGTGCGTCATCACCG
>CALELH010000213.1 GCA_937902595.1 uncultured Myxococcales bacterium | reverse complement strand
GGACCTCGGGACGGAGGCCCTGGCCGCCATCGATTACATCTCTCATCGTCGCCGCCTCGTTCGCTTCGCCCACAAACAAACCGAACATGTCGATCTCCGCCGCGACCGCCGAGCGCCCTGCCTCTAGGGCGAGCCTAATGGCCTCGGGCTCCGGTTGCGGCTCCGTTGGCTTACCGTCAGAGATGAAGATGATCGTTCTGCCTCCGACGGGCTCTGCCGTCAACCGGTCAATGGCCCTATTGATCCCAAGGTGGTAATTCGTGCTTCCATTCTCAGCAGTACCCACATCAGCGGCCTGAACGGCGTCGTTGAGTTCGCTCGTGGGTGCAGAGCCCTCCACGAGTGGTCGATCCAAGAGAATATCTGTCGCGAAGCCAACAACGCCCACTTTGACGTTCTCCACTCCCTCATCCAGAAACTCCCGAATCGCGCTTTGCAGAAACGAAAACTTATTGTCCTCTCTCATAGATCTGGAGAAATCGAGCAGGAGCTCGATATTGCCAAGCTCACGCTGAAAGTTCTCGTCCGTCGCAACGAGCTCATAGATTCGAAGAGCTCGACCTCCACGCTGCACTGTCGCGTCTACGTTAAAGTGCCAAAGCTTCGCCTTAACGTCCGCGCTCTCGGTCGCATCAAGACCAAACGAGGAGGTCAGCTCACCTGCCTCCCTAGTCTCTAAATTAGGGCAAGGTGCGACGCCCTCTCCTCCATTAAGCTCATGAAGCTTATTAAGAAATCCATCGATGTACTGACCTTCGCAGCGATTCTCCGGGCCGTAGACTCGAGTCGACAGAGCCGCGCCCAGGGCGAGAGACTCGGCTCTGGTCTGCGCCTCCATTCGTTTCAGCGTCGCGACGGCTTCGAAATAGCTTATGGCGCCCGTCGCGCCGATGGCGAGGGCAACCCAGATGACGACCATGATGACCGCGGAGCCGCGCTCAGTGGGTCGAATGGGACGGCGGATGGTTCGACGCCCGATCACTCCACGACTCGTCGTACCCGAGTCATCGCCCCCGTCGCTTTGGGGTAGCCGGAAGAGGTCGTCGACCGACTCGATCGACCGGCTCCTCGCTTTCCACCAGTCCTGCGCTCGTAGCGATTGAGGATCGATTTAGCCTCATCCGCCGACAACGGTCTCGTCTCAGCGACCTTCCGTTGCTTAGCCTGGATGTGGAATATGGCGCGGGTCGCGCGTCCGGAGTCATCACTCAAACTTGAGCGTGCAGAACATGCGGGCAAGAGACCCAGCGCGAGCGCGCACAAGAGCCCTAGGCTGATCTGGAGACGGGTCATCGTTCCTCCTCTGTCTTCTCGGGAGCGCTGATCGCGCTGAGGTTGGTAATTGCGTCTTTAAGGCCGGGATCCAGTACAAGAGCCGCCTTGTAGAGGTTTCTAGCGGAGGCATCGTCACCGCGAAGCTCCTTCGCTACGGCGAGGTTATTGGTGACCTCAGCCGGCGTTAACACTTGGGAGAACGCCCTGCGTGCCGCCTTGATCTTGTCTTGAGCCGCGAGGGCGAAACCTAAGTTTACGTAGGCGATACGTAGCTGGGGATCAGCTCTGATCGCGCTCTCATAGGCGGCCTCAGCATCGGCGAAATTGCCCTGCAGATACAGGGAGAAGCCGAGGTTATTGTGGACTCTCCCACTCCGGGCGGTCAACGCCACCGCACGACGATGAGACGCCGTCGCGTCAGCGTGACGGCCCAGCAAATTGAGGGTCATCCCCAATCCTGTGTGAGCCAAACCAAGCTTCGGACTTAACGTCAGCGCCACGCCGAACTCAGACTCCGCCTGCTCAAGGCGTCCTCGCTCACGTAAAACCGTCGCCAATAGATAATGCAGCCTGGCTGACTTCGGCTGCTCACGGAGGGCCTGTCGGAGCAGCGGAACCGCGCTGTCGTACGCCTTGGCGTCGACCATGGTCTCGATGAGCTGAGTACGCAGCCCTGGGCGCTCCGACGGCTTAAGATCCCTCAAGCCAGTCTCGGCCGGCTGAGTCTGTGCCCCTCCACATCCGCAGAGCAGAGCAGCTAGGCAGAGCACGATGGGTCCAGGCTTAATCACCAAAGGTCTCCATCACTGCTACGAAGGCAGGGCCGATCACGATCAGCAACGCCGACGGCAGCAGACACAAGGTCAACGGCAAGGTCAGGCCCGCGGTAATCTTACCCGCCTTCTCTTCCAAGAAGAGACCACGGCGTTTCCGAGCGTTCTGTGAATATTGTTTGAGGGTCTGTGCCAGAGGTGCCCCTAGGCCCGAAGCTTGAATCAACACCGAACAGAGCGTCTTGACCTCGTCGACCGCCACCCGATCTGAGAGCTTTCGAAAAGCGTCTCCCAAGGCGCGCCCTGCACGAATCTCACCGATGAGCACGGCGAGTTCATCAGAGATCTCCGGCGCGCTGACGCTCATCTCAGCCGCAACTCGAGCGATCGCTTGCTCCAATGACAGACCCGCCTCAATGCACGCCTCAAGGAGGTCCAGCACGGCAGGCATGGCGAGCTCAATTCGGTCCTGACGCCCCGTCGCCTCTGCGGTGAGCATCATCTTGGGACCCAAGAGGCCGATGCCCACAAATATGGGCGCTAAGATGAACCCGGCGCCGCCGAACGCGAGCACCATGACTACGCCGACGACGAGGCCGGCCGTCAACGCGAGGACGCGCTTCTCGGAGAACTCGTCGACGGCCCTGGGACCGCGACGCCCAGACTGGAAAAGAAGCCGTTTCAGGTCACTATAATCACTCGTCCCAACGACTGGGCGGATCAGGCCTGCCAGACGTCCGAGACCCCCGCGCCCCGAAGACTGCATGACCACGTCATCATCAACAGGCAGATCCGGATCCTCGGCTCCAGCCTTAAGCTCTGACGCCTGTCGCCACCGCTGTACAGCGAGGGCGACGCTCAGTATCAAGGCGACGACGACAATGACGAAGGCGGCGAGC
This sequence comes from uncultured Myxococcales bacterium, assembly GCA_937902595.1. GTDB lineage: Bacteria > Myxococcota_A > Bradymonadia > UBA7976 > UBA1532 > UBA1532. The sequence goes on along the minus strand of CALELH010000213.1, from coordinate 2,993 downwards.
GCCATATTGGGAGATATCTTCGACATTAGCTCGCAGCTCCTGATGCCAGCATGCTCTTCAGCCAGAGCAGTCCGAGAAAATAGAGCGTGCACGCGACTCCGAAGACGCCTAGCCCCGCGGTGCTCGTAAAGAGCGCCATGATGTAGTCAGGTGCGACCAGATACGTCAGGAATAGAAACATGGGGGGCAAGCCGCCCAAGATCCGGGCGCTCATCCGGCCCTCGGCCGTCATCGCTGCGAGCTTGCGAGTATACTGGGCCTGGTCATGGAGTGCGCCGACGAGCTGATCCAGCACCTCAACCAAATTTCCTCCGGTCTGCTGTAAAACCACGATGGCGACCACCAAAGTACGCACCGTCCCGACGCTGCCGAGGCGATTACCGAAGTTGAGAAAAGCCTCCTCAACGCTTCGCCCTAACTTAAGCTCCTCGGCGAGCATCTTGAATTCGGTGCGGAGCGGACCGCTCAGCTCCTCGGCTGTGGTCTCGACCGCCTTGGGTAAGGGGTGACCAGCCCGCAAGGAGATGATCATGATCTGAAGGGCCTCCGGGATGCTCTTCTCGATGTCCATCAGCCGTGCATTGCGGCGCTGGCTCAGCTGTAAGTAGGGAACCAAAGAGCCGACGAGCGCACCAAGAAGACTCGGCTCGAACGCACCACTTAGGATGAGGGCAAGCAAACCTCCGACCATGGCGAAGAGCGCCGACTTGGCGAAGAAACTAGAGATCTCCGGGTCTTCTCCAGCTTGTCTCAGTCGGTGTCGTAAGCCGGCGATGAGACCGCTCTCGTCATCTTCCTGACGAAGGAGAGAGACCTCTACGTCAGCCGCTACACCACCCAGACGGGCCAGGAGGCTCGCTGCCCGCCCCTCTCCGCGCCCACGCAGAAACCAATAACCGGCCTGCAGGATGGCGAAGAAACAAAGCCCGACGGTGAAGACGAAGACGGTCAACTAATCATCCTCCGTTGGGCGGCCTGAGGGCGCCCACTCGATAAAACTTGTCTAGAAATTGGCTCTCAGCCACGTACTCATGTTGGCCAAGAACCTTGCCTTCAGCGTCCACTCCGGATTGCTCAAAGGCAAAGACCTCCGAGCTCTTCACCGCGTCGCCGTCCATCCCCAGAACCTCAGTAATGCTCGTGATCCGACGACTACCATCCGGTAGACGGGCAGCCTGCACGATGACGTGTAGAGTGCGGCCAATGATCTGATAGAGGGTCTCAGGCGGAAGCTTAGTTCCGCCCATCGTGATCATGGTCATCAATCGCTGAACCGCGTCTCTTGGCGTGTTGGCGTGTAAGGTGCCCATGGACCCTTCATGACCAGTGTTCATCGCCTGAAGCATGTCCAAAGCCTCTGCGCCACGGACCTCGCCGACAATAATGCGGTCGGGGCGCATTCGCAGCGCGTTCTTCATGAGATCCCCGATGGAGATCGCCCCTCGGCCTTCCATGTTGGCGGGACGACTCTCAAGTCGCACCGTGTGGTCCAACTGCAGCTTCAGCTCGGCGGAGTCCTCAAGGGTGATCACACGCTCGCCCGCTGGAATGTAATTACTCAGTGCACCCAATAAGGTCGTCTTTCCAGCGCCCGTTCCGCCACTCACGAGGATGTTGCACTTCGCGATGACCGCAGCCCGAAGATAATTGTGCATGTCCGAGCTCATGGAGCCATAGGACACAAGATCCTTCATGCTGATAGTGTTCGCGCCAAAACGGCGAATGGAGAGCGCCGCCCCATCCAACGCCAGGGGCGGGATGATCGCGTTCACACGTGAGCCATCAGGGAGCCGTGCATCTACAATGGGAGAAGACTCGTCTACCCGCCTTCCGACCTTAGCGACGATTCGGCTGATGGTGTTGATCAGGTGGGCGTTGTCACGAAAGCTAATGTTCACGCGCTCGAGCTGGCCACGTCGCTCTACGTAGATCGTGTCTGGACCATTAACCAAGATGTCCGAGACCGCCGGATCTGCCAGGAGCGTCTCCAAAGGTCCTAGGCCCAAGATCTCATCGAGGACAGTGTGGATCACCGACTGCCGCTCTGACCGCGCCAGGCGAACCTCTTCCAGATCTAAGAGGCGCTCCATCTCCTTTTGGAGGTGCTCGCGCATCTCGGCCTCATCCAGCTGCGTCAACGCCTGATGATCGATGCGATCGATGACCTGCTGTCTCAATCGCGTCGCGACGTCGGAGACGCCGCTCTCAACACTCTGCGTCCGCTTCCCAGACAGACGCTCGGATAATCGCGTCGCCATGACCTTATGACCCCCTCGAGAACAGTTTAGCGAACAAGCCACGCTTGGGTGGCTCAGCAGGTGGTAGACCGACGATGTTTCGGGTCAAACTCTCCAAGACCTCGTTCCCCTTGGAGTTGGGAGCAAAGCTGCGCAATAGAGTCCCCGTGTTGAGACAATCAGGCAGCTCCTTGATCGGCGGAATTACCCAGTTCACCGGACGGCCATAGGCTGAATGTACGGCCTTCATGAAGTCTTCATCTTGATCTAAATGTTGATTCATCAAAATCGAGATACGCCCACCCTCGTAGCCGAGTCGCCGAAACAGCTCGAGAGCTCGAATTCCGCAGCGGAGAGCGGGCACCTGCTCAGTGATCACCATGATGATACGGTCGGCCTCGTCCATCGAGAGCAGCGCGTGGTCTCCAAAGTCCCGCAGGCCGTCGACGATCACGTAATCGAAGGATCGCTTGAGCGCCTTCAACACGCTCGGGAGCCCCTCTGGACCGAGGGTCTCGATCTCGGAGAGGTCTGGCTGATCGAGGATGTACACCCCGGATTCATGCTGAGCGATGGGGAAGTCCGCGACAGCGTCCGTCCCCTCTCGAATAGCGCGCGCGAGGTTTGCGATGCTGCGCGAAGTCTCCATATTGAGACTGTACGCAGCTGATCCCATCTGCAGATCCATATCCACGACGCAGACCCGATACCCTAAGTAAGCCAGCGTCTCAGCGACGTGCAAGCTCAAGGTCGTCG
>CALELH010000212.1 GCA_937902595.1 uncultured Myxococcales bacterium | reverse complement strand
GTAGGGGTCTGTCGAGTTTTCCGCGGGAGGGACACCTTTCGCCCAAAAGCCGCGCACTCTCACCTGGATGCGTTTAACCTCAAGCTTGTCGAGAAAAACGCTCTCTCCAAGGCCGGTTGCGGCCTTATTGACCTTCGCCAACTCCACACCACGATCTGTAAAGACCTCTAACACCATATCGACGGTCGGTACTCCAGTGACTGTGACCTTCGCTGTGCTGTCACCGTCCATCAAAGCAACCAAATAGACGTCCTGATCCGTTCGCTCTTTGTTTTGCGAAAGACGGGCCCCGATGTATCCCTGAACCGGATGCTCTAGGGTAAGGATATTGGCCTCACTCGCGATGTCGTTTGGCTCTTGCTCCTCTGAGAGTGGTCGTTTGCGATAAATGTCCGCATACCAATATCCGCCCGCGACTAAACCGGCCAAGAAGAGCATCCCCAAAAGGGTTCTGCCCACACGTCCGCGCCTGAGCTGGCGTTCGTAGATGATATCGGCGGTCGCCCGCCCCGTGAACTCAATCCGATCATCGGTCTCTAGTTCGAGGTCCTCGGAGGACTCTGCGTCGAAAGAGCTGCCAATACTCCATTGGCCCGACTCCGAAGAGAGCGGCTCTCCTTCATCCCTCCAGGTGTCGGACTGAAGACTCCCCTCATCCGGCACCGGAGGTTGTAATCGAGGCTGCTGAGACCTCGTCGAATTCATAGGATGTGGCGTCTCTCCCAATTCGATCAGCAGGTTACGGATCCTATCACCCACAACGATCGCTGACTCTGGACGGTCCTGAGGCTGATGCGACAATAGATGTCGCACGAGCGCCTCAACGCTAGACGCGCATTCGAGACCAGGTGCGCTCTCACTGAAGCTCGGCAAGTTCCGTCGGCGTTGAGAGGCAAAGACCTCCATCGGAGTCTTCCCCGGAAACGGGAGCACTCCGGTCAACATTCGGTAGAGGAGCGCCCCCAGCGCATACAGATCAGTGCGCGCGTCGATCTGCTGGCCGTCCACCTGCTCAGGAGCCATATAGTATGGAGTGCCTAGCAACGCTCCATCTTGAGTCTCAAACCGGCCTTCAACGCCCTCGTTTTCATCGATGATCTTGGCCAGCCCGAAGTCGAGGACCTTGACGTTCTCTTCACCCGATGTCGAATAGGTCAAAAAGACATTCTCGGGCTTTAGATCTCGATGGATTACGCCAACACCGTGCGCCTCTGCGAGACTCGAGCAGATGCTCTTCGCGATGTGTAGCGCTCGCTTTGTCTCGAATCTCTTCTCGCGATTGAGAATCTCGGCCAGGTCTTCGCCCTGGAGATATTCCATAACCAAGTAGGCGAGGCTCTGCCAAACACCAAAATCGAAGACGGAGATTGAGTGAACATCTGTAAGCTTCGAGACCGCCTTCGCCTCTCGCCGCAACCTATGAACAAGCTGTGGTTGACCTCTTAAGTCCGCCCTCAGGAACTTTATCGCGACTTGCTTACCAATCCCGACATGCTCAGCTCGATACACCGCTCCCATACCGCCCGTAGCGATGCACGCTTCCAAACGAAACTTACGGTCAACGACCTGGCCGATCAGGTGATCGGACAGACTCTGGTCGGCGAGCGGCTCGCGAGCACCACAGACCCCACAGAAAGCATTGCCCTCTGGAAAATCTGCCCCGCAGGAACGGCAGGACCTCACATCGGAGTCGGAGCGACTCATTGAACGATGTACTCAACCTCAAGACGTGGGACGTTACGTGTATGATTGTCGCGACTTCGATATCTACGCAAGCCCAACGAACGCCCAATGCCACGAACACGCTGTCCCACCTCCGCCAGCGTAGGCCCTGAAACATGGGCCAGGACAGGACATTGCCGGCCTGTCTCGCAGAGTGAAATCACCGCCAGTGAGGTGGACTCATCAATCCGCTCCAAGGCAGCGAGACGACCCTCAAGGAGAAAACGGCGACCAGGATCCAGTTGGCCCAGCTCCCCGTAGGCTGGTTGTAGATCTAGACCCACTCTCTGTTCACCGTATTTGGTACGGAGGCTCTCTATCTCTTTGCGTCGCTCTCCTCGCGAATGGCGAGTCACAGACACCTGGTATGCTACGGGCTCACGCCCTTCAGCCTTGCTGGTCACGGTCAATGTGCGACCCCCCATCTGAATGAGGGGTGCCTTAATCTCAAACCGCCCATCCACATCGGCGATAGTAGACTTTTTTTCGACCGTAACCTTCGCGCCAGGCAGCGTAATCCCGGTGATTAAGACCGAGCTTTCCGATGTGCGGAGGTGCGCGCTAGGAGTCAGTAGAGTCAACGGAGTCACGACCGATGGTACGTTGAGTACCTCTTCGAAGAGTCGGATCTTTCCCTTGAGGTCAACGAGCGATAGCGACGCAGCGATCTGACTTCGACCACGAAGATTAGGCTGCCCCAGATTCAGTACCCATCGAAATGAAGTCGAATCGATTCGGTGAAGCTGACCTGGTTTAACCGACGCTTTCCATCCAAATCTATGGGTCAACTGTACCTCTAGGCGAGCGTCGGTCACAGAGATAGTGCGTAGTCTATAGACCGGCTCAACCACAACCTCGACAGGTATATCTGTGTCTCCATCACGGGCTGAGACTTTCAAGGCCTTCGACTCGAACTTCGGTTTCTTTGCCGGCAAACTAAAACGTACGGTCTTCTCCCCTTCTACGTCAGTTTGTCCTCCCGGATGTGAGATGCAGATGCGACGTTCACTCCGGACAGGTAGACGCACATCCAAGAGGCCTTTTGTGACCGTGGCCTCGGGCTGGCCGAAGGAGAGCGGTGGACCACCACCCGAGACAAGAGAGACAGCGCTGCCAACCACTCCGAGTACGGTCAAGCTCACCCCTAAGAGAAGCATCCTTCTTCCGGGGTGGACCTCTCGAAGAGGAGGAGCCAAGGGCTCATTGAGACCATGAGACGAAGTCGGCTCCTCAACTGGGCGAGCTTCATTCAAACTATCTTCTTTAGGAGCATCAAGGGACCAAGCACTCTCAGATGAGTGTAGTTCACCTAGGTGACCAGGAGAGGCGTCAGCGCCCGACACCTCTCTCGCAGACGCCTCTGAAGGCGAGGCTGGGGAGACAGGGTCCTCAGCGGGTACGTGGCTTGGTTCTTCATCAACCATACCCGGCATCTGAACGATGGTCGCTCTCTCCGAGTCCGATGGTTCAAATCCCGTATACGCTGAAGGCTCCGGAGCCTCCTCGGCCTCTGGCCCTCGCGACCCGGATGACTCTCTGAGCGAGGTCGGTAGGAGGCTCTGTGGGATAGGCATGCCAACCTGCGTCACCATCGGCCCAGGTTCGGCCGCAGCGTGCGTCTCTGCTCCGCCTATACTCGGTAGGTCGAGGACCGCAGAGCCACACTTCGGACAGTACGCCGCCAACTCTCCCAACTCCACATCACAATCACGACACCGTCTCATGTCCTCGCACTCCCAGCCACGGGACCCGCAGTGTGTGCGAGCGAGAGCAAACAGTCAATTGCAACCATGAACGGTTGGAAGTGTACGGTCATGTCGAATGCACGGTATGATCCCTTCATGGTCAGCGTATCCACACAGCACCTGCGCATTCTGCTCGCCTCTCTCGTGCTCTGCGTCATGCTCGCTGCCTGTGGCGGTGATCCTCCACAGGTCACCGAGAGCGATCCTTTCGCCGCCGCCGTTCATCGCGTACAGGTTCAACGTTGGCACACGCTTTTGCGAGAAGGAGAGCACTTACTGACGACAGCAGCGGTCCCGCCGAGCAAGATCGAGGACCTGGCCAACCGCCTCCGCACGGAGCGTGACCGAGCGATGGGAGAAGGCGGAGCGAAGATCCCCCTGGAGATCAGGCGCCGCTCTGCACAGCTTATCGCGAATCTCGAGTATATGAACCGTATGTCAGCATCACCCGCTCAAGCCTCACTCAGGGGGAGCCCGTCTTCTAGGACGCAGCCCGTCATCTTCGATTGGCCCGTCGACGCACCAAGGATTACGTCAGGTTTTGGCCTTCGACCGGATCCCTTTACTCCAGGGCTACGCAGTTTTCACAATGGGATTGATTTCGCGGCTCCGGAGGGTACCGTCGTTCGTCCGGCAGCAATTGGGCAAGTCGTGGAAGCAGGCTTTCGCAACGACGGCTGCGGGCTCGCCGTCACGATCGTGCATCCTGATGGATTCGCCAGTGATTATTGTCACCTCGCTGAGGTAAAGGTACAAAGCGGGCAACAGGTCACAAGGCAAGATATTCTTGGTTATATCGGCACTACCGGCCGCTCGACAGGAGCACACCTGCATTGGAGCGTCTGGAAGCTAGGTGCGGCGATCGATCCGAGACGTGTGATTGGACGAAGGAATGGCTCAGCTCACTAAGTTATTGGTCGTAATGAGCAGCCTGCTCACGCTGAGCGCCTGCACCCAAACGACCCGAGGAACTCCTGCGGTCGATGGCCCTCCACGCTTAC
>CALELH010000211.1 GCA_937902595.1 uncultured Myxococcales bacterium | reverse complement strand
AGGTGGATTACTGTCTAGAAACTTTTGATAGTAATCGAGAGCAACCTTAGGCTTGTTTAACTGCTCCTCATAGATTTTACCGGTTCGAAGCAAAGCTTCGTGATTCGTTGGCTTAATCTTGAGTGTCTCCTCGTAGAGGTTGACTGCATCCTGATACTTACCAACTCCATAAAGCGAGTCAGCCTCTCCCACCATGGCTTCATAGTGATTAGGAAAACGAGCACGGACCGTCTGAAACTCCTTTAAAGCTCGTCCGTAATCGAGATAATCCAAGAAGATAGACGCAGCGTTTAATCGAGCCTCATCCATCGTTGGGTCTATTTCGATTGCCTTCTCAAAGGCGACCACAGCTGGCGGTACCAAATTGTAACGATAGAAGGTCAGACCGAGATTGTTCTGCGCACGTGCGTTCTTCTTCTCGTACTTGAGCGCCTTCTTGAACATAAGCTCAGCCAAAGGCAGCTTGTCCTGCTTAAGGTAGAGCAACCCAAGGTTGATTATCGCAGGCACGTTCTTAGGCTGGACGGCCAAAACCTCTTTCACGTATCGAAGTGAGGTCTTCAGATCCTTCTTCTTTAGGTACGCAGCCGCGAGATTATTGCGTGCCTGAAGATCCTCAGGATGCTTGCGTAAGACGGACTCGAACTCTGTAATTGCCGCCTGAGTTTCCCCACTTAATAGAAGGGCTCGCCCGAGCGCGAGTGTGACGCCGCGATCCGTTACTTCCTTACGAATCAGCGTACGGAATGCCTCCGCTGAATCCTTATGACGTCCAAGCTTCTCGTAGGTGTAGGCGAGATTGAGCCACGCGACGATATAATCGTCATGCAGCTCAACAGATTGCTGAAATGCCTTCGCCGCTTCATTGTACTTTGGTGGCTTGTTCTGAAGTGCTTTAACCCCCACCTCAAAAGCGTCGATAGCTGGGCTAGGAACACCAGGAGCGCGCTCATCAACCTTGGGCTTCACAATCTTGGGCTTCATCGGCTTCGGAGCACCGCCACAGGCGAACAGTCCCGAGACAACTACGGCCGCGAGAGCCAGTCTTAACATTAGGGCGACTCTCATTTCGCACCTCCCTTAGCTGGGGCATCCTGGGCTGGTGCCCCCTTTGGAGCAGCTTTCGCTCCGTCTGCAGCAGGGGCCTTTGCGTCACCCGGAGCTCCAGGCGTCGGCGCGACTACAGGCTTCGGCTTTGGCTTAACCATCTGCTCAAGCTTTCCACCAGGACTTGCGATGAAAGTCGTTGAAAAGGTCGCCGCCACTGGCCAATCAGTGTTGACTACAGCGTCATCCATGACAGGGAACCGCTCTGGACTTAACTTCACGAGGAGCGCGCCGGCCTTCCGTGACCACTCATTGTAGACGTGGTGCTTATGGGCCAGGTCGAGCGCCTTCTTCGTTGCGGAGATCGCCTTCTCCTGAATTGGAGCGGCCTTGTCATCTAGCATCGCTCGATAGGTAAACTGCTCGTCCTCATTGAGGCCCTTCGGCATGGGTAGGTCGAACAAACTCTGCGCAAACAGGTAATAGGACTCGCCAATTCGATAGAGCGCCCCCGCAGCGACGTCCCACGCCTTGTACTCCAGGACCTCGAAAAACATCTTCTCTGCCTTGCCAAGCATCTCAGCCTTCTTGACCAGAGTCTTCTTCAGCTTGTTGATCGCTCTGCGCGGGCTGATGTCTGTGGAGTAGTCCAGGCTAATCGCCTCAAATGCCTTGTATTGGTATTCCGCTTCTAAGAATCGAACACGACCCATCGTCCGTCGTACCTCTGGCTTAGCCTGAGCATCCTCGGGAAGCTTCTTGAAGCTCCTAGTCGCAGCCTTCAGAGCCGCTACAGTGTTCGACTTCGTACGGCGGTCATTAATCTTCTGATAGACCATCGCCTTACGAAGGTAGATCTCTGGGACCATATTCGCCTTCGTCTTCTTGTATGCCTTCAGGTATCGGTCATACGTCTTGAGAGTGTCCTTCAGGCGGCCCTTCTTCTCATGGAATTGGGCGATCTTTAGGACCAACTCAGGCGTATCTTTGTTGTCGGCAAACTTCTTGGTGAAGGTCTGGAAGATTTCGATCGCTTTGTCATACTCCTCAAGAGCAGCTCGAATAGAGCCTGCGTTATAGAGCGCGTCGGCCATCTGAGGCACGTCAGGAAACGACGCCATCTTTTCGAAATAGGTCGCAGCCGTCTCGAAATCGGTCTGGCTCTCATAGAGAAGACCGAGAACCATGTGCGACTCCGTAGCCTGAGGTGACTTCTTGTAGCGCTTGATGACGCTCTCGTAGAGATCGATCGCCTTCTCTGTACGCTCAGCCTGCTCTGAAATAGCCGCTGCATTGAACAAAGCGATAGCGGCCTTGTCATGCTTTGGGAACTCCTTCACAAAACGGAGCATCTGCGCGGCGGCCTTATCCTTCAAAGCGAGACCAGCTGCCCGATCCTTCTTCATGACATCATCGCCCTCTTTGGCGAGCTCCGTCGCGTACTCGTTAATGGAGATAGCGATAACCTCAAGTAGCTTCTTCTTACTGAGCACCTTGAAGTTTCGCGTATCGAGCATGTAACGGCCCCACTTCTCCATCTGGTCCCAACGCTTCAGACGATAGTTTGCATCGAAGAGTGTCGCAGCAGCGAAGCCCGCAAAGCGATGCTTCTTATGGTACTCCATAATAACTTCGAGGCGTTTGATACCCTCGGGATAGTGCCCGTTCTTGATGTATTGGTCAGCAGAGAGGAAGGAGACCTCGGGTACCCTCTTGTTCTTGGGATATGTATCAGCGAAGAACGCACAGGCCTTCAGGAATTCTTCCTGGAGTTCATGAAGTGGCTTCTTAGGGATCGGCTTAAAGTCATCGCCCTTCTTCCGCTTGGTGTATTGGACGGATGCCTTCTGAATCTTGCTTCGCCGCTTGCCCTTCTTGCCCTTCTTGCCCTGCTTGGTCCTCTTGATAAGACCAGCGTCCATGAGCTTTTCCTGCTTCGCGAGGATGATCGCGTATGCAGACTCCTTCGAGTACTTGCCCTTAATATCGATATCAACGACTCGGCGATAATGCTTCGAAGCATCGTCCCAGGCCTTCATCTGAAAATAGTAAATTTCAGCTAGGAAGAACTCTTTCTCGTATAGATCTTTCGATTTTGGAAAGAGCGCGATGAACTTCTCATAGTAGCTCGCTGCCTTGCGATAAAGCTTATCCGCTTTCTCAAGATCCTTCAGTTTTTCGAGCTCTTGGGCCTTCGTATGAAACTTAGTGATCAACCAATCGATCTGCTCATCCCGATACTGATTCGCTCTAATCCGAGGCTCTTCGTACTGGCTGTTGACCGTGTACCAACTAGACTTAGGGTCAAAGTAGTCGACAAAACGATTTATCGTCTTCTCTACCTTGTCCATGTCTTCTTGCTTCTTAAATGAGGCGGTTATGTAGGACGCGTACTCCGGTATCTTCTTCCCCTGCTTGCGGGCT
>CALELH010000210.1 GCA_937902595.1 uncultured Myxococcales bacterium | reverse complement strand
TGGTCTACGACGGTCCTGTACGATGAGGCGAACCAGCACGACTCCGTGCTGTTCTGGGGTCGGAGTCTCTTCGTGCTCTTTGGCCTCCTGGCGGGGATGATGATCTTCGTCGAGTTAAGGCATTGGACAACCCCAAAGGTCGCCTTTCTGGCTCTTCTTGGCTTCATGTTCATCCCCGAGGTCCTGGCACACGCACAATGGGCACATTCGGATCTGGCCGCTGCATGTTTGGTCCTCGCCTCTGCGCTCGCGTTGGCTCGAACCCTCGAAGAGCCGTCGCTCAAGGGGGACCTTATCTTGGGGGCTACCCTCGGTGTGGCGGTGCTTGTAAAGCTGACCACAGGGCTGGTCATCCCCCTCGCTTTCGCGCTGATCGCCTGGTTCCATCCCAAGGAAGACGGTCTCCCCAGCTACCGCGGCCTCCTTATTCGCTGGCTGAGCGTGAGCCTTATGATCTACGTCATCATAGTCCTGGGCTATCTCCCGGAGCCGCGGCTCCTCCCACCACACGAATTCATGGACGGGGAAGGTAACTGGCTTCTCCGCTGGCTCCCATTACCCGACACTCTTCTCAAGGGCCTGGCGTACACCAAACAGCTCTCAGAGCAGGGACAGATTGGCTTCCTGATGGGGGACGTCCAATCTAAAGGATGGTGGTACTATTTCCCGATCGCCCTCGTGGTCAAATACCCAACTCCCCTGCTCCTATTAAGCGCCTTTGGGCTCGTCACCACACTTCGACACACCGAGCTTACCGCTGCCCGAAAGGCTGCGTGGACGCTACCACCGCTCGTGATTATGCTCGCGGCGATGTCGCAATCTATCAATATTGGGGTGCGTTCAATCTTACCAATAGCGCCGTTCATGGCGCTCTGGATCGGCGCTGGTCTTATGTCTCTAGTCACCATAGCCCGCCCCTTTTGGTCCTACACTGCCCATGGTTTGCTCACGCTGTCGGTCTTGGCTGGCCTGTCGGCCTATCCAAACTTTCTAGCCTATTTCAACTCGATCTTCGGTGGCACCCCTGCGGCGCATAAGTGGCTGGCTGACTCTAATTACGACTGGGGCCAAGACCTGCCTGAGCTGAAGCGGACTCTCGATCGCCGCGGCATTAAATCTTTAAGACTGGCCTATTTCGGAAGCGCCCGTCCCAGTTTCTGGAACATCTCGGCGCAGAAACCAGACCTACCGGAGGAGGGATGGCACGCAGTCTCGCGGAGCTATCTGACCTCATTTTGGCCACCCGGCGACCCCTATGGGTGGCTTCGAACTCTCGAACCGGTGGAGCTTGTTGGTGGATCCATAGCGCTCTACCACGTGACCGCTGACGACCTCCCGGAGGGCTTTCACGAAATTGACGCTCCTCAGCTGATGGTCGGAGCACTGGACGCGCTCCGACGCAAAAACCCTGAGGCCGCGCTAGAGCCTCTTCTATCGATTCTCAGCGCATCGCCTGACCACTATGGTGCGCTCTATCAGCTCGCGCGAACGCAGCAAATGATCGGTAACCACCGATTCGCGTCCGCAACGTGGGACGTCTTCATCACGCAGGCCAAAGACGCTCGAGACCGAAAGAGTTTAGAGTACGCACACCGCCAGCGAGCGCTGCACCCGGTCACCCTTCCTGTGGTTTTAAGCCTGAAGGCTGGGCTGAGCTATCTCTATGAGAAGGATGATCCAGAGGCTGCGACCATCGCCTTTATCAAGGTCTTGACACAACACCCAGCGCACTACGCCGCTCGGTATCAACTGGCGAGCGCGCTTGAGAGGCAGGGCTTGGCCACAGCCGCCCTGATCGCCTGGAGCCGATTTCTACGCCTCGCCCTAACCAATGGTGGACTGCACACCAAAGATAATGAGCAATACCTGGAGCACGCGAGAGACCGTATCAGACGGCTCAAGCTACAGTCGCCACGGAAATGAGCGCCGAGCGCCTCAGTAAATGACCGAGAGCCCCGCCGTACTCTCCTCCAAGCCCCAACAGTCAGCGACGCGCCCTTTCATGGTCACGCACCGGAAGCCCCTTCAAGAGTTTG
>CALELH010000209.1 GCA_937902595.1 uncultured Myxococcales bacterium | reverse complement strand
GCTCTTCTTGATCATGTGACGAGCCCCACAGGTCTGGTTCTGCCCATCGAACGTCTCGTTCCCATGCTTGAAGGGCTTGGGGTACCGACGCTGGTCGACGGCGCTCATGGGCCGGGGATGTTGGACATCTCTCTGCGGCGATTGAACCCGTCTTGGTATGTCGCTAACTGTCATAAGTGGATCTGTGCGCCGAAGGGGGCAGGGGTGCTCTTCGCGCGGGAAGACCGTCAGGAGATCTTACACCCAGCATGCATCAGCCACGGCTATGCCCTCGGGGCGCAGATGCCGGGGCATAGTCAGCTTCATCTTGAGTTTGATTGGACCGGGACTCAGGACCCAACACCTTGGCTCTGTGTACCGACGGCCTTGGAGTTCATGGGGTCTCTATTTCCAGGTGGGTGGGATGAGGTGCGCGCCCGCAATCGCGCCCTCGCGCTTAAGGGCCGTGACCTGCTATGTGAGGCCATCGGCGTATCGGCGCCTGCATCCGACGAGATGATTGGTCACCTCGCGGCCTTACCTCTTCCAGATGCTGATCCTGATGATCGTCCTTCACCCCTCTACGGGACCAAACTTCAGGACACGCTGATTCGCGACTTTCGCATCGAGGTGCCCATCGTACCTTGGCCCGCCCACCCTAATCGTCTCGTCCGCATCTCTGCGGCCGTCTATAATGAGTTGGAAGACTATGAACGCCTCGCTGAGGCATTACGGGAGCTCAAGCTATGTTGGTGATCGATCAGCTTACTAAGCGTTATGGAGACTTCACCGCCGTCAATGGCCTCTCGTTGAAGATACCCGCGGGTACCATTCATGGCTTTTTGGGCCCAAACGGGGCAGGGAAGACGACGACGATGAAGATGGTCTGCGGGCTCATCAGTCCAACGGCTGGCCGGATCACCGTCGATGGGCTCGACGTAAGAGAGCAAGCGCTCGAGGTGAAGCGGCGCCTGGGCTATGTGCCCGATAGACCTCACGTATATGAGCGACTCAGCGCGCTTGAGTACATGTACTTCGTCGCTGGACTGTACAGCCTATCTGAGGCCGAAGCGAAGCAGCGTTCCGGTGAGTTTCTAGCTCTCTTTGGACTCACCGAGGTCCAAGACCATCTCGTCGAGAGCTTTAGCCATGGCATGAAACAGCGGCTCGTCATGGCCTCTGTCTTGATGCATCGACCGAAGTTAATGGTCGTCGATGAGCCCATGGTAGGCCTCGATCCCCAGGGCGCTCGCTTGCTCAAAGATGTGTTGAAGAGAGAGGCTCGCGAGAATGGCATGACCATCATCCTGAGCACCCACACGCTCGAGGTCGCCGATGAAGTCTGTGATGCCATCACTGTCATCCACCGTGGACGCATCATCGCGCAGGGGACGCCGAGCGAGCTGAGGGAGCAGACAGGAACTGAAGGCAAACGGCTCGAAGAGGTTTTTCTACTTCTCACCGCTGAGGCTGAGGCAGACGTACAGGCCTCTTAGCCTGCCATGGCAGACTTCTTAAGACTTCTTTGAGGTCTTTTTCCGCTTTCGCGTCTTGGGGTACCTAAGGACGAACTCTTCACCATCGGCGTCGATGATAAGCTTTCCGCCGTTCTCAAGCTCGCCGAAGAGCAGCTCATCAGCCAATTGACGCCGGATCTTCTCTCTGATCAAACGCTCCATCGGCCGGGCGCCGTTCAGTGGGTCGTAGCCGAGCTTGGCGAGGAGCGCCTTGGCTGCCTCCTTGACCTCCAAGTCGACGTTCTTGGTCTCAAGTTGCGTCGCAAGCTCCCCCACGAACTTCTCGGCGATTCGACCCATCGATTCAGGCTTCAGAGGAGAGAATCGAATGCGAGCGTCGAGTCGGTTACGGAACTCAGGACTGAAGAGCCGCTTGTACGCGGGCTCATCATCGCCTCCCCGTTGTGCGTCATCCTGGAAGAAACCTGGGCGACTCTTCTGCAGGTCGCGAGCGCCGATGTTGCTCGTCATGATGATAAAGACGTTACGGAAATCGGTCTTCTTGCCCGTGCTGTCCGTCAAGCTGCCGTGGTCCATCACCTGCAATAGAATGTTGAATACATCCGGGTGTGCCTTCTCGATCTCATCGAGGAGTAGGACTGCGTGTGGCGACTTCGCGATCGCCTCTGTGAGCAATCCACCCTGATTGTATCCAACATAGCCTGGCGGCGAGCCGATGAGGCGGCTCACCGTGTGAGGCTCCATATACTCGCTCATATCAAAGCGGATTAATTCGAGACCCAAAAGACGGGCGAGTTGGCGAGAGACCTCGGTCTTTCCTACGCCGGTTGGCCCCGTAAACAAGA
Organism: uncultured Myxococcales bacterium; assembly: GCA_937902595.1. Lineage (GTDB taxonomy): Bacteria > Myxococcota_A > Bradymonadia > UBA7976 > UBA1532 > UBA1532. Next base: position 7,970 of record CALELH010000209.1, on the reverse strand, counting down.
AAGACCCCGTTGGGCGATCCGGGTGGGCCAGTCCTGAGCGACCCAACTTTACCGCAGAGGTCAGCGCCTTGACGGCCTCGTCCTGACCAAAGATGACTGAGGACAGGTCTGACTCGAGGTGAGCCAAACGAGCGCGGTCATCATTGGAGACCTGCTTTGGTGGGATACGAGCCATTCGAGCGAGGGTCTCTTGAACCTGCGCTCCATTTACTTCAGTCTGCTCGGCTAACTTCGCCTCTGCGCCCGCCTCATCGATCACATCGATGGCCTTGTCGGGTAGGAAACGATCCGTGAGATATCGTGCTGAAAGATCGGCGGCTTGCTCCAGCGCTTCTTCATCGTAGCTGACGCCATGAAATGATTCGTAGTCGCCTTGGAGGCCTTTCAGTATCGCGACGGTCTCTTCGACGCTTGGCTCCACGACCTCGATCTTCTGAAAACGTCTGGCCAGAGCCTGATCTTTCTCGAAGACATTTCTGTACTCTGGCCATGTCGTCGCGCCGATGCAGCGCAGCTTTCCGCGCGCGAGCAGAGGCTTGAGGATCGAAGAGGCGTCCATGGCGCCACCGCTCGCCGCGCCAGCTCCGATCAGCGTGTGAATCTCGTCGACGAACAAGATCGCTTCCGGCCGGTCTTCGAGTTCTTTCACCAGGGCTTTAAGCCGGTTCTCGAAGTCACCTCGGTAGCGGGTCCCCGCGAGCAGCGCCCCTACATCGAGGGCAAATATTTGTGCATCCTTGAGCGAGTCTGGGACGTCTTTGAGATGAATCGCCCTCGCGAGGCCTTCCACGATGGCCGTCTTACCGACGCCCGCCTCACCAACAAACACGGGGTTGTTCTTACGTCTGCGGCTGAGGATATGGAGGGTTCTCTCCAGCTCCTTAACACGACCGATCATCGGATCCAGACGCCCTTCCTCGGCTTCAACGTTGAGATTGACGCTGAAGCGCTCAAGCGCGCTCCGCGATGACTCTTCCTCGTCCTCTTCACCATCTCCAGCGAACATTCCACCCATGGAGTCATCGAGCTCATCGCCATACTCGCCATCCATATTTCCGTGGGATACGTATTCCATGAGACCGATGCGATCGACCCCTTGGGACTTCATGAGATACACGGAGTGGCAGTCCTCTAGTGCAAAGAGGGCGATCAGTACGTGGGGCCCGGCAACCGTGTCTCGTTCGGAGGTCTGAGCGTTCAGAACGGCGCGTTGCACTGCATGTTGAAAGCCGAGGGACGGCGACACTTCGATCCCTAGATGCGCAGGGACGACGGGGATGGCTTCAGTCAGGAACTGATCGAGTTCAGACTTAAGCTCATTCACGCTGCCGCCGCATCTACGGATTGCCCGTGCGGACACCTGATCGTTGAGCAGGGCTAGAAAGAGGTGCTCAGTCCCCGAAAATTCGTGTCGCCGGTGGCGCGCCTCGTCCATGGCGACCTCTAGGGCGATGCGCAGCTCCTGAGTGAGTTCTACCATCTATTCGTCCTCTTCCCGGCCACCGTCTTCAGCTTCGACGGACAAGCGAAGGGGCATCTCGTGCTCTCGAGCAAGAGACTCAACTTGGCTTCGCTTGGTGTGGGCGATGTCGTGGGGGTAAATACCCGCGATCCCTTTGCCTTGCGTATGGACTTGCATCATGAGTGTCGTCGCCGCTGCGTGGCTTTTGTGGAAGTAGCGCATCAGGGCCATGATGACGAAGTCTCTGGTGGTGTAGTCATCATTGTGAAAGATCACTCGATAGAGCGGGGGTCGCTTCAATCGACGCCGCGTCATGACCTGAGTCTGCTCACGTCGGTCGGGTCGATTGTTATGGTTTTTCTTTTCACTCATCTCATTGATCTAATAGACACGTCGGTCACGAACGCAAGCCCTACGACGTCGAGTTTTTGTTCAGCAACGCTCCCAATGACCTATAAACGGCATGAGCGCGGGTTTTCATCCCAGATGAATAATTAGGAAAGCGATCCCATTGTTAGCTACGTGGGCAATGTAAGCGGGCATAATTGACCCCGTTCGTGCGCGAAGCAGGCCAAAGGCCATGCCAAGGGCCATGGTCCCTGCGACGACGGACAGCTCACCGTGCATCGCTCCAAAGAGGACAGCCGAACCCACGATAGCTACGCGGGAGCCCCAGACTTCTTGGATGGACGAAAATAGAGTTCCACGAAACAGGATCTCCTCGGCCAGTGGCTGGACAATGACCACCAATAGCCCAATCAGCGCGGTCATCCAGATGGGCGCTCCCTCGATCAGGATGTAGGCGAGCTGCGGGTTCTCAGGAGCTCGTCCTAAGAGCTCTCGGACTGCTCCCGCGACGCCACTCGCGACGGGCATGCCCACTACACCTACGAGTAGCCCTATACCCAGATGAGTCATCGATGACGTCTTTAGGCCGCGTGCTTCGAGACACTCACCACGAACGCTTATATAGGCCAGAGTGGAGAGCCAGAGGCTCGACCAACCGAGAACACACAGGACGTGGGCTTTGGCGCCGAGGTCCAAGCTGGCGATGAGCACCCCACCTATCAACAGGCCGGCGATGCACCCGACGGTCACCACGTAGATGCTCTTGAGCGCGCGTCTTGTCTCTAATTTTGTTTGGTCGATCAATAGAGCTGCTTTGCGTGTTGGCCGTCGCCAGCGTATTGTCGCGGTGCTTGGTGGGCTTGTCCACTGGCTGTCAACAAAGAGGTGATCGCCCGTGTCTCGAAAAGAATCTTTGGTTTATGGGGTCCGAGCGGCGCTTGCCGTCGCCGAACATAGGCCGGGCGCGATTCTCCGGGTTCTCCATGTGCCCGAGGTCCGACATGATATTGGAGCGCTCCTCAAGGCGACGGCGCGGGAGCGTAAACCTTATAGAGAGGTCCCGGTAGAAGAGCTCAACAAAGCCGCCGCTACCGTTCATCATGAAGGCGTGCTCGTGGTGACAAAGCCCCTCGCCACATTACCCTTTGGACGCTACCTGGATGGGCTGCCCAAGAGACCTCTGCTGGTCGCCTTAGACCGGGTATCAAATCCTCACAATCAGGGCGCGATTCTCAGAAGCATGGCCTGGTTTGGAGCGGACGCCGTGCTGACGTCTGATTCTAGGGACACGGTGAACCCTGCAGCGATTCGCGTCTCGCAGGGGGGCGCTGAGCTGGTCAAGGTGGTGCGTGCTCCCGAGCTGCCGCGAGCCTTGAGGGCGCTGGCCGCCAAAGGAGTTACGGTCGTCGCTGCCGATCAGACCGCCACGACCTCTATCGATGCGGTCCTCGATGGTGGACCGCTGTGCTGGGTGATGGGAAATGAGGGCGAGGGCCTCTCACCCGCAGTGAAGGCTGCCTGCAATGAGCGGGTCTCGATACCTGGTGTCGGCGCCGTTGAATCATTGAACGTATCTGTGGCGGCGGGAATCCTCTTGGCGATGAGCCGCAAGGCCTGAGGGGCTGTGTCTAATTCTTGGGCCATCTCAGCTGTAGCGTAAAGAGCGCTGTCGTCGTCGGTCTAAACACCTCCTGTCCCTCGCTGACTCGCCAATCTCGAGCCACCATGAGCTGTGCGCTGAGGGGCGATGTCAGAATAAACTGAGTCGCGATGGCCACCATAGCGTCCTTCGGTTTGAGCACTCCGATGGTCTCTCTTGGTCGGCGAACTCGCCAGAAAGCTGAGAGAGTTACGCGCTTTAGAGGAACGCGGAGAAAGGCGCTCAGATCGGCGCGCCCTGCTTGGGAACAGTTGGCGAACTGGCCACCGATGATCAACGCGTTCGCGTAGCCTACCTGGAGGTCGAACCGGCCACCGAGAGCGAACTTACTCTCTTTCAGCCCAGTATCTAGCCCTGTCCAGCGGTCTATAAGATATCCGTGGTCGAAGAGACTCCAAGTGTACCCCGCGCCTAAGACCATGGCTTCAAACCCACCTTTTACTGTCCAAAGGCCTCGATCTTCGTAGCCAAGGGATAGACCTAAGTGGGCGCCGTAGGCCGACATGTCGAGGGTGTTGAGATCACTGTGTACGTCGATGGAGACCGGCATCCGCGGCGGCGTCGCTCGCACTCGACCTGAGATGCCCGCCACCAATCGAGTGTCTCTTTTCGCCCTGGGGGTCTTGGTGTCATCCGTTGGCCCAATAGGGCCGTTCGGGGCCGCGAGGTCAGCGGCCACCGAGAGCAGCGCGAAATTACTCTGCTTTCGATACCCTGCGGCGGCGCCAAACACGGGCATATGGAAGATATTATCTGCGAAGGCTTCGAGGTGATTTGGGGCCAGGCGTCCCAGGAACCCTTCCTTCCCACGCCCGATAAGGTCAATCGCGAGGCGGCCATGATCGGGGTCAGTTCCGTTGTGATAGCGTCGAACTATGGTCCCGTTTCCGATGGTTCTGTCCCTCAGGGGGCCCATCCTCAGCCATTGTCCGACTTCGAGACGGCGGATGAGCTTCGAGTAATCACCAGGTTGATCCCAGTCGTTTCGGCGAAGCTGACCGGTGTCTACGTTCATGATCAACGGGGCTTGAAGCGAGAGCTTCGCCGCTTCGCTGCTCACGGCGAACCACGGCGCGGTCATCAGCGCGACATGTTCATCGACAAGCCCACCACCGAACGCAATTCCTCCCTCCATTTGTGGGCTGATTAAGATGGCTAATGCCAGGAGCTGCGCGGTCATGAAAGAACCCAAAATTTACGGGGGTGTATCAGCCCCCTATTATCCGAGTATAAGTCCGAGCTATCCTCTGACATCCAATCCCACTGACGCAATTGATTTAGACTTTGCCAATCATCATTACCCTCTTAGGGATCAGCTTTCTCATCCTGGTCCATGAATTTGGTCACTACCTCCTCGCTAGGATGGTGGGGATGAGAGCCTCCAAGTTCTCCGTAGGCTTTGGGCCTGCGGTGCTTAAGATCGAGGGCGAGGAGACCGTCTTTCAGTTGGGGCTATTTCCAGTAGGAGGATACGTCCAGCTCTCTGGCCTCACCAATATGGAGTCCGACTCTGAAGACCAGGTCGGTGAACTCTTCGACGGGAGAGATTACGGAGAGAGGCCGATCTGGCAGCGATTTCTAGTGATCGCTGCTGGGCCCCTATTTAACTTTGCCTTCGCCATCGTGGCCTACGCGGTCTTGTTCGGATCATTCAACGCGGTGACCTACGATTGGAAGCGCTCACCGACCTTGGTGATCAAGGCCGTCAGCGGCCCAGCTGAGGAATCAGGGCTGCGCGCTGAGGACGTTATTCTGAGTATCAACGGTACGTCTCTCAAGGGTTTTGGCCATCTACGAGACCTGGTTGGGCAGTCCGATGGCCAGGCGATGAGGATCCAGGTCGCGCGCTCTCCTGATGGACAACCTCCTCCCAAGAGGAGAGTTGAGACCGAGCTGGATGGCCTCTTCGCTGCGCAGCCCGTCGTCCCGTCGAGTTGGGCCCGTCGGACGATCACTGTGGCTGCCGAAAAAACCCCGAAGGGCATTCGTCTAGGGATCGAGCCACACGTGATGCGATTTGGAACTGACAGCTGGTGGTCGGCCATTACCTTGGGGGTGGCGGAGACCTGGACTGTCACTAAGCGAGTCTGCGAGCTCCTTGGTGACAAGGTCCGTGGGAGCGATGAGGTTGAATTTGCCAGTATTGTGAAGATCACGACCGTGGGTGCGGACACCGTCCGCATGGGCGCTGAGTGGTTCCTCAATCTATTGGCCCTGCTCAGCGTTAATCTAGGTCTCCTAAATCTCCTGCCGATTCCAGCTCTGGATGGTGGCCGACTCGTCTTTATCGGTATTGAGGCGGTCTCACGCCGAGCGGTTCCTCGAAAGATCGAGGCGGTCGTTCATGGTCTCGGTATGCTGCTCATTATGGGCTTTATCGTCGTGATAATGCTTAAGGAGATCTTAGAGCTTTTCTGAGTGTTCCGATCGCCGGTGGCGTGATTCGTCCGGCGCATGATGAGGTCGGCCCAGGCTTGATGTAAACGGGCCAGGTGTGTGAGCGGCTAAGCACCAAGCCTGAGAAGATCACTCAGCGCTGCCTGCGAAGATGAAGGCCCGTACGCGCGGGTCCTGGGATTGTCGCAGCGCGGCAGGCGAGCCGAAGATCACCAGCTCACCATCCTTAATCATCGCTACGCGATCGGCGATTCGGAAGGTCGAGTTCATGTCGTGGCTGATGACGATACTCGTGATATCAAACTTATCAGCGGCCTCTACGATCATATCGTCGACGCGCTTCATCATGACGGGGTCCTGACCTGTCGTCGGCTCGTCGTAGATCATGATCTCCGGTTGGGTAATCAGCGCCCTCGCGAGAGCGACGCGCTTCTTCTGACCATTGCTGATGCTGTCGGGCATTCGATCGAGAACATCGGTCACTGACAGCCTCTCGGCGACCTCTTCCACGCGTCGGGCGATCTCTGCCTTCGTCTCTTTTCGTCCCTCGATAAGAGGGAAAGCGATGTTCTCCCGAGCGGTCATCGAGTCAAAGAGGGCGGCCCCTTGAAATAACATCCCGACCCGGGCCTGAACCGCCTGCAACTCGGTCTTCGAGCATGCGGTCAAGTTTGTGCCAAACACCTCGACTGATCCTGAGTTCGGCTGGAATAGACCGATGATGTGTTTGATGAGCACCGACTTCCCCGACCCTGACCCTCCGATGACCGCGGTGATCTTCTTCTCTGGGATCTCGAAGCTGATGCCTTTGAGTACGTGATTGTCACCGAAGGACTTGTGCAGCTCCGAGATCTTCACGACGGAGGGGTCCTCTGGACCCTCACTGTGGTGCGCTCCGTCGGGTAGACCTTCAGGCATACGGTCGATGGGAGCGTCACCCATAAAATCAATGACCGCCGGTAACTCGCTCCGCCGGATGTCGTCAAAGGTCCCTTGCGCGATGATCTGACCTTCCGAAAGAACCGCCATAGAGTCGGCGAGCCGTCGATTTGAGGCCATGTCATGGGAGATGATGACCGACGTGATCTCATACTCTTTCTGAGTACGTACGATCAGAGAGTCCACGAACTCGATCATGACAGGGTCGAGGCCTGTAGTGGGCTCGTCGAAGAGCACCGCCTCCGGGTTCGTGATGACCGCTCGAGCCAGGGCGACACGTTTCTTCATACCTCCAGACAGACTCGCAGGGAGACTGTCGACAGCGTCCGTCAACTCAAGCATCTCGAGCAGGTCCATCACCAGACTTCGAATCTCCTTCGGTCCCATGGAGGTGTTCTCTGCCAGGGGGAAGCCGATGTTCTGAGCGACGGTGAGAGAGTCGATGAGCGCGTAGCTTTGGAAGACCATGGTGCAGCGCTTGCGGAGCGTCGTTCGAAGCTGCTCATCGACCTGGGCTAAGTCGTGTCCAAAGAGCCGAACCTCACCCGAATCAGGCAGGGTCAAACCATTCATCATACGCAAGAGCACAGACTTTCCGCTGCCGGACTCTCCCGCGATGACGGTCGTCTTACCTGTCTGTACTGTGAGCGATAGGTCCTTGATGACCTCCGTATCGCCGAAGGACTTAGAGACACTCCTCAGCTCAATAACAGGCTCATCGAGCGGCCATCGCGTCGCCTTGGGGAGTAGGAGGTTTGTACGGGTAGCCATCGCTCTTTATAGACGGAAGACGAGCGCGCGCAGGATCTCGAGCATGCTGTCGGTGGCTTGTACGTGATTGTGGAAGCTTGTGTAGGCCACTCGACCGCCGCGCTCATAGGGCTCAAAGAGGACCATAAAGGGTCGCTGATTACTGGTTACGAGGATCTCAACCTGATCGGCGGCGTCCTCGATCTCGACCCATCCACCGGCGTCGAAGTTCACATTAAAGGTGTCCATCTCAACGAATTGCCTGAGAAATGGAGAGACGACCCGGGCCTGGAACTCTCCAACGGGTCCATATCCTTGCGCGCCGACGGGCTCGCTGCACGGCTCCGGTTGGTCATTATCGACATTGCAGCGTCGGGCCGGAGTCCCGGGAGGATCAACTGTACATTCGGCTGT
>CALELH010000208.1 GCA_937902595.1 uncultured Myxococcales bacterium | reverse complement strand
GGTCGACTCTGTAGGATGCCATCCATTGGTACAGTCTCGGTCGTGTGAGCACGTGGTGAGACCGTTCGCGTCTTGATGTGGCTCAGGCGCCTCTGGGCTGACTTTGGGGGTCTCGCCGCTACATGCGAACGCGAACAGTACGCAGACGGCCAGGACTCTCTTCACGGAGTCTGCCTGCAGAAGGCGGGGCTGTCTGTCGAGGCATCGCAGGCGTATCCATCACGACAGTCATCGCTGTCATCGCAGCGGAGCATGCAGTAAGTCTCAGAGTTTTCGAACTCAACGCAGACCGACTCTTCCGGGCACGTGTTTGGTCGACATGGGCTGATGGTGCAGTAGCCACCCGAGCTGGCGAGATCGCAGATACGGCCTCTCCCGCACTCCAGATCTGAGCTGCACTCATCTCCAACCTCGGCGGCGCAGCCTATAATTAATGCGAGCGATATGGATAATAAAAGACGCACCTGCACTCCGGACAAGAGCCAAACTAGGAGTGGTGAATTAGCAGATGTGCTGCGGCCTGGCAACCGAGCACCGCCGTTCCCCACGAGGTGCTGTATGCGGTTGACGAAATCGAGGTGGTGTTCTATCCCAGAGGGACGGTGCTGAGTGACTCAAAGTGAGGTTTGGCTATGGGCTTTGGTGCCCAATACAGTACGTTAACTTGGTCGCTAGCAATCGCTTGGGTGTTCTTCTCAGCTTCGGCCTTGGGGACTCCGCAGGCACAGACTGGCGTCAACTCGGTCAAGAGTGCATCAGACGTCTCTCAATATGACTTCCGTTTTGCCATTGAAGCAGACCCCATCAGTTTGGACCCTGCGCGCGCCACAGGGATCAACGAGGGACAGTTGGTGGACAACCTATATGAGGGGTTGGTGGAGTACCCCGCGGGTGACGGCGAGCTCGTACCAGGCGTCGCGGAACGTTGGGAGGTGTCAGCTGATGGGCTGGTCTACACCTTTCATCTCAGAGTTGACGCGCGTTGGAGTGATGGACGAGTCGTCAGCGCGCAGGACTTCCGTCGGTCGTGGTTGAGGCTTTTGAAGCCAAGAAATGCGCGTAGTCATCGAGAGTTGCTTTATATCATCCAAGGCGCCCAGGCCTACGGCCTCGGAAGAAGCTCGGACCCGAACTCCGTCGCGATTGAGGTTGTCTCGCCATCGGTCTTGAGGGTGGTGCTGGCAAGCCCTGCTCCATACTTCTTGGAGCTTTGCGCGTTTTCAGCTCTCCGTCCGGTCGCGGAGGGGCAGGAGGAGTCCGCGTTTGGTCCTCAAGAGTCTGGGCGATTGGTCACGAACGGTCCGTATCGACTCGAGTCATGGCGGGCTGGCGAGAGGCTCACTTTGAGCAAGAATCTGCGCTACTGGGGGCATGAGCGTGTACGGCTGTCTTGGGTCTCGATTGAACCAGTGAAGGACAACGACGATGTGGTGCGGCGCTATCTATCAGGTCGTCTAGATTGGACCGGGACCGTCGATTTACCTGTAGACTCAGTCAAGGAACTCGCCCGACGCGAGGATTACCGAGAGAGCCCCTCTTACGGAACCTACTACCTGCGACTGAACACTCAGAATTCGGCTTTGGCCGACAACCGAGTTCGGAGAGCGCTTACATTATCCGTTGACCGTCAGAGTATCTCGAGCCTGGTGTCCGGAGGCGTTCGCCCTGCCGCTGGCTTTGTGCCCCCTACGAAAGAATATAAGGGCGGGGATGGTCGACTTGAGTGGACGCCTAAGGCGGCCCGAACGCTTTGGGGGGAAGCGCGGGGCGGAGATGTCGCGAACTCCCTCACTTTGTTGATCAACGACCAACCGAATCACAGGCATATCGCGAGACATCTTGTCGCTGATTGGAAGCGCGTGCTGGGTGTCACCGTGCGTATAGACGCAGTGCCTTGGCCTGAATATCTCAGGCGGATTAACGCAGGTAAGTTTCAAATGGCCCGCGCTGGGTGGCTGGGTGATTACCAGGATCCAATGACCTTTCTTGAGCTGTGGGGGCGTGGACATACGCACAACACGACCCGCTGGTTCGATCGGGAGTATACCGGGCTTCTAGAGAAGGCCCGGAGAGCGAAGGGGCCAGCAGCTAGAGCCACTTTGTTGACTGAGGCGGAGTCCATCTTGCTCAAGCGTGGGCCTGTAGTACCTCTGTTCTTTTATGCACGGTCCTCGCTGCTGAGCCCTCGAGTTCGTGGCTTCGTTTCAAACCGACTTGGGCATCATTTACTCAAGTATCTCGCCGTAGAATAGGCGACCCTCACCTCGAAGTCTCCTCGCCTTGAGGGGCGCCATTTAGGCGATCGGAATGATTCCTGCTTTAATGGAAGAGCGGTGTCCCAAATATGATCGCATGAGCTGTTTCGCGTATTGTCGTGATGACTCGTGTGCCGGTCAGGCTTTCCTGTGACGTAGGACCTGAGCGGGATGGGCGTCCAGTGTCTCTGTGTGAGTGCCTTGGGAGAAGAATGAGTTTACGAGGTGTGATCGTTGTGGTGCTCCTGTCGTTGATACCAACGACAGGGATCTGTCACCACAAAGAGGATGACCTACGTCGGCATGTCTTATTTGAACTGAAGAGCATCGCAGACCAGGTTCAGTTCGCTCGCCATCGACTTGAACGCTTGCTGAGTACGGAGGGGACCCTCTCCGAAGAGATCATCGCGGAGGCCCAGAACGCGTACTATCAGGATCGGCCTGAACGAGCCGCTTTATTGTTGCTCGATCTCCTCTCACGACCTGATTTTTCAGATAACCCCGGTCGTCCGGAGGCGATGGCATGGCTGGGGGAGTCGCTTGTGAAACTCGAGCTGAGTAGCGCGGCGAGCGATGCGTTCGCCGAGGCGGTGGAGTCGCCCAGACAGAGCGTTACAGCTTTCGAGCATCGGTTAGAGCGCTTACTTGATGTCAATAACGGCACAGTGAGTCTCAAAACCCTCACGAGCGCTTGGTCTAGATACACAAGGTTAAGGGAGCCCACACACTCCAAGTTTAGTCGGCTTCGCTATAAGGCGGCCCGTTCCATGTATCGTAGCGGTGGCTACGAGTCGGCCGAAGAGATCTTTCGGAGTGTGGTCCCTGATGACCCAGAGTTCGTTCGGTCACAGTACTTTCTCGGGGTCCTCCATCTGCGAAGAGGGGAGATCGTGGATGCTGGTCGAGTCTTCGATGTCGCCTTCGAGTCATGGAGGGCGTCTCGAAAATCGCGCGGCGACCAGGTTGTCGATGTCGAGCGGGTTGGAGAGCCTCGGGAGGTGTCAGTCAGCCAGGTCGACGAGGAGACCGAGGCGCAGTCCGAACAACGGAAGATTGGCTTCGCTTTGAACTTATCCATGGCTAGGCTCGCCGCCCACAAAGGCGATTTTGACACCGCGCTGAATCACTATCGCCGTGTTCCGCCTGGGGCCGCTCAGTATAGGGCGGCCGTTCGTGAGACCATCTACATCCTTTCCCAGAGCGGTGAGTATGGCTGGGCGGCGCGGACTATGGCTGGTTCGTTGCCTTCAAAGCTCGGCACGAGCGACGACTTTAGCCGAGCCATCGAATATGCGCGGCTCTTAGCGAAAGGTCAGCGTTACGAGGAAGCGGACAAGGCCTTCTCGCGGGTTGTGAATCAGGTCAGTGGGACAGAGAAGGTCGTTCTTAGTCAGAGCGCTGAGCCCTCCACACAGCTCAAAGCTGCCCGGTGGCTCTTTCCCGAACGAACCAATGATTGGCAGCGAGTCGTGACGTCTCCCAGTGACCTCGGGGATGAGATCACGGCTGCGAGAGCCATCTTGGGCGAGCTCTCTAAGCTCGTCGATGGAGGCGAAGAGCTTCCGGTTGTTCAACAAGGCGTCCGACTTCAGGCTCGTATCCAAGGTCGAATCACCGCTGTGCGGAGAAAGGTTGCCGAGCTCTCAGGCCTGGTAGGCGCGGACAATCAAGAGCCCCTCATCTTTTCCCAGAGTTTGGGGCGTCTGGATACGCGTCTTCGACGGCTCAAGGTTAGAATCCAAGATTATAGGAACGCTTATGCGAAGAGGTTCGCGGGCTTGATTAGAGCCGAGGAGCGCTCGCTTATCTCTCTGGAAGCTCAGCTGCGCCAACACGGTGCAGCGGTGCGTCAGCATCGCGGTGAGCTCGACCCAGTATTGAGGGCGCGTATCGCGTCCCATGATACGGGCGCCGTCCTTGGCCAAGTAAATATTGCCTATTGGCGTAAGGAGGCAGTGTCCGAGCGAATCGAGCGTTTGATTCGTGAGCAACGCAACGCGTCGGCGCCTTTAGAGACTTTCCCGGTAGAGTCGACTGATCCTACGGGTCCCGCTGAGGTGTCGGTGCGTTCTTCGCGAGGCGTTCGAAGCAAAGCTGGGGCCCAGGGCGATACGCGCCCCGACCGTTAACGCATCTGATGCCCTTTACCGACGATCTTGCGTACATATTTGTCAAAGTTGAACTTGGGAGAGTGATGTTCGTTGTGACATCTCGTGCACGTTGATTCGGTCACCTTGAGTTGAATCAGGTCGGTGTCACCACCACTTTCAACGTGTCGAGAACCTGGCCCATGACACACTTCACATTGTACATCGGTCAGGCCCTTCACTTTGCCTAGAACAGTCCCTCCAGGCGCCTGCCAGCCGGTCACATGGCAGCTGACGCATTCTGCGTCGAAGGTCTTCTGATCATTCTCAAGAGTCTTCCAAGCGTTCGCGTGCCGTGTCGTGCGCCAGAAGGTGACAGCGTCGTCGTGACAGTCCTGACAGGCCTCGCGGCCTACATAGCCGGATGTGCCCTTCGGTACAGGCTTTACTTCGCCTGCCTGGGCAAGATTGAGGGCCTTAAGTGAGTCGTTATATTGGTCAACCCAGTCGTTGATAGGCGCCGTTCTTACCAGCGCTTGTCTGATCGGCACCAAGGTGTACTCGAAGCGCTTGCCGTCTGTGGGCGGAGTGTCGAGCCTCTTAAGATCGGCCTCAAGCTTCGCGATCTTCGCTGTCACCACCGCGCCTCCGGCTGAGCGCATGATTCGTGCGATCCTCAATTGACCTTCTAGCCGTCGGCGTTTTCGGGCCGTATCGCCAACGGGATCAGTGAGCGGACCGCTCTGGTCGGCGTTAAAGAATACGAGTCTGCCGATGTTTCTACCCCTGTCTCCAGCTTCCACCAGGTAACCATCGGTAAACTGTGCGGCGGTTGTCTCTTCCTTCGGATGGTCACCCAAAACCCAGATGTCTACGTCAGAGACTGATTTTGACACGCTTCTAAGCTGTGCTCGGGGCATCGCCCCTAGACCGATTATGACGTGCGCCCCTAGACTTTTCAGCTCACGAGCAGCCTTGATGACCGGCTCTACTGGAGTTGTGCTGCGCCCACTAGGCAGGTCTTGTCCAGCCTCCACCGCACCTATGAGGCCGACCTTAAGTTTACCGATCTTAATGATTCTGGGGTCGCCGCCATTTGTGTTGGCGGTTACATCGAGATTTGATTTTTCACCCATGACCTCGTCGAAGAATGAGCGGCCATACAAAAGCTCATTGGGGGATAAGACCGTAGCGTCAATCCCTATTTTGTCGAGACTGCGGGCGAGCAATCTGGCCTTGGCCTGCTCCTGCGCCACTCGATGTGCGTCTACTTTCTTTTCGAAGAGGGTGGGGCCTACGACCACGACGGCGGTTGGACCGAGGGTGCGCTCTCTTCGCACAGCGGTGGCGATCCGAGCGATCCCTCCAAGATGGAGGTCCACAGTACAGCCGCATGGCTCT
>CALELH010000207.1 GCA_937902595.1 uncultured Myxococcales bacterium | reverse complement strand
TCATTGAAGAACTTATTACCCATGCGGGCCACACCCATCATCTCTTCGACGGCGTCCCGAAAGCGGTAGGACTCAAGATGACCGCCGATGCGCTCTGGGGCACCCCTTAGGGCTTCAAGCGCCTCAAGCTCCAAGGGACCTGGCTCCTGAAGCGCAGGGACCCGTCCGTCGAAGTACTTCGCCGCAAAGGTGAACGTGCGGTTAACGAAGTTCCCCAGGGTGTCAGCGAGCTCATTGTTGACCGCTGCCTGAACACCCTCCCAGGAAAAATCCGAATCTCTTGTCTCTGGCATAACCTTAGCGAGCGCATAGCGGAGATAGTCTGGCGGCACGTGCTCTACCGCCTCATGAATCCAGACCGCCACCCCGCGACTCGTAGAGAACTTCAACCCCTTAAGATTAAGGAACTCATTGGAAGGGACATTATCTGGGAGCACATAACCACCACGAAGATTCAACATCGCGGGAAACATTATGCAGTGAAAGACGATGTTGTCCTTTCCTATGAAGTGCACCAGCTTGGTGTCTTCGCTCTTCCAGTAGTCCTCCCAAAGGTCTGGCTGGCCCTTCGCCGCGGCCCACTCCCGGGTCGCTGATATGTACCCGATGGGCGCATCGAACCAGACGTAGAGAACCTTCCCTTCAGCGTCCACACCTGCAGCCTTGGCTACTGTATCAGGGACACTGACCCCCCACGGCAGATCGCGCGTCATAGACCTCGGCGCTAGCCCTGCCTGGAGCCAGCTTCTAATCTGTCCGAGGACGTTCGGCTTCCACTCTGAATGGCTCTCAACCCACGACTCCAGCCATGGTTGAATCTTATCTAAGGGAAGATACCAATGAGTGGTGGTCCTCTCCTCTGGGGTTGCGTCGGTAATGGCAGACCGCGGCTTAAGAAGTTCATCAGGGCTCAGCGCCTGACCACAGCTCTCACATTGGTCACCGTATGCGTCTGCAAAGCCACACTTGGGACACTCGCCGCGGATGAAACGGTCAGCTAAGAACAGCTTCGCCTCGGGGTCGTATAGCTGGGTCTGAGTCTTAAGCTCGAACCCGCCTTTCTCAGCGATGGCGGTGAAGAACTTTTGGCTCGTGTCATGGTGTACGGGGCTCGAGGTCCGGCCATAGTGATCAAAGCTCATCCCGATCGCGTCGAAGCTCTTAGAGATCTTGTCGTGATACCGGTCGGCGATCACCTGAGGATCCACCCCCTCCTTCCGAGCGGCGAGCATGATCGGCACACCGTGCTCATCAGAGCCGCAGATATACACGACGTCCCGACCGCACATCCTCTGATACCGACAATACAGATCGGCAGGCAGGTAAGCTCCCGCCAAATGGCCTGCATGCAGAGGTCCATTTGCGTAGGGCAACGCCGACGTCACCAAGATCCTTTGGTTCGTTCCTGTCTCGCTCACGAGCGCACTCTCCTGGCTCAAAGATGGTCTAAAGGGACCGCCAAGCAAATCTTCGCCCGGTAGATAGCTGACTCCACCGAACGGCGACAGCAAAAAAAGACGAAGCTAGCCCTGTTTAACGTCGTCCGGAACCGACAAGCCCAAGCCCGCCAGCACCGCCTCAAACCGGGCGAGCTCTCGGTCCGCCCCCTGCTGCGTATAATTCCTCACCAAGACGCGCCCGACGGTCGCGGCCCGCTCCTCCTCGCCTAGCTCCACCAGGTGAGCGAGTGACAGCTCCGTCATCCGCGCGAAGATCGCTCCGAACATCCCACCGTCGACCAGATCCGAGAGGTCTTGAAAGGCCTTATCCCATTGGGACCAGCGGCCCAGGCGCGCCAGAGCTCCCAGCTTGAAGGTCTCTCCATATCGAGCAGACTGCCAACGCCCCATACGCTCAAGGCCGTCTCGAACATCCTGCATCTTAACGAGGCCTTCTTCATATTGGCCCATCTGGATCATCGCGACGCCGGCATATCCCTCAGCGGAATAGCGTCCAGAGTGCCCAATGGACTCATAACGAGCAGCGGCTGACTCTAGGGCACGCAAGGCGTCCCCATAATGCTCACAGGAGAGCAACACGCGCCCCTTGAGCAAGAGCGCGACCGCGACCCGCCATCGTGACCCAATATCATCGGCGATGCGAGCAGCAAGATCGGCATACTCGGCGGCGGCCTGCGCTGACCCCGCGACCCATGTCTGCTGACATCGCTCCAGAAAATAACTAATCCTGACCGAAGCGCGCGGGATCGGCTCAAGCGCGTCGAGCCAGCCCTCCCCCAGTAGCCGATGGCACTCGACGAACTGCTCGCGGGAGTCTTGCGTTCGGCCCACATCTCGTAGACAGCCCGCATACGTCCGACGACTGTCGAACTCAAGTTGAGTGCCGCCCAGCTTCGTCGCTAACTCGACGGCTTCCTTCAGCATCGGCAAAGCTGCGTTTTGATCCGCGACAAACTTCATCGTCTGTCCATGGGACAAAAGGCATTCCGCATAGGGCCCTGGGTGCGCCTCCCTGTCGAGGGCGGCCATGCCCTGCCGGGTGTGTCTCAGGGCAGACCTCAGCAGACCGAGCTCCCGTTGACAGGTCCCATAGCGGCTCCGGGTTTGCGCCCAGCGCGGATCAGAGGTCGAAACTCCGGCCCGGCGGAGGCTCAGCGCCGCCAAGCCCAGGGTCTCGAGGGCCTCTCGGAGTTCGCCGATCTCCTGTCGGTGGCGGGTCTCTCTGTGAAACGCGGTCACCGCGCCCTCATACTCCCGGGCGAAATAACGATGGCGCCCGATCCGGTACCAGCTCGGCCTCTCTGATTTCGACAGCCACTCTCCACAGATTTGGTTCCACTGGCCCCATCGACCCTGGCGCTCTGCGCTCTTCCGCGCAGCCGAGACGAGCAACTCATGGACCAAGGTGACCACTTGACCGCCCTCTTCAAAGACAAGCTCTGCTTCGGACAGCGCTGTGATGGCTTCAGCCGG
>CALELH010000206.1 GCA_937902595.1 uncultured Myxococcales bacterium | reverse complement strand
GGCGCAGGTGGCGCAGGCGCTGCCGGTGGCGCAGGTGGCTCAGGCGGTGCCGGTGCTGTAGGTGGCGCAGGTGGCGCAGGCGGTGCTGGCGGTGCAGGTGCTGGAGGTGGCGCAGGCGGTGCCGGTGGCGCAGGCGGCGTTGGTGGCGCAGGCGGCGTTGGTGGCGCCGGTGGAGCCGGGGCAGAAGGTGGAGAGGGGGGCGCCGGTGGTGCTCAGGTGGGTCCCGACTGCGAAGAGGTCGATTACCTAGATTTCAACCGGCTAGGGGCTCTAGAAGACGGCGCCCTGATCATGAGCGGTGAGGTGTCACGCAACAACTTTCGCGGGTCCTGCACGGTGCGAGGCACGCATGGCGCAGACGCTGCGGTCCGCTTTAGGGCCCCCGAGTCTGGTGAGTGGCAGTTCGACACGGCGGGCAGTGAGTTCGACACAGATCTCTATCTGCGAACCGAATGCCAGGAGTCCGAATCCGAATTGGACTGTCATGACGACGTGAACTTCGATGCTGGCTTGAGTCACAGCCGTGTTCGCGTTCGCTTAGAGGAGGGGGATGTCGTCTTCGCGATAGTCGATAGTTACAACAGCTTGAGAGACGCTCGCTTTACCTTGACCGCCCGCCTAGAGCCTGCGGTCCGCCGACCCCATGCGGAGTCGACCGTGCTCTACCAGAGAGAGGGAGAGCGCCAAGCGTCGTTGATCATTCATGGCCGCGATGATGATCGAGATGTCGCGGGCGTAACCTATGAGCTCCGGGACGCAGACGGAGGGCGGTTTGGACCGGTCGAGACCGCGCCCCTTGACGCCGTCATTACGGGGGCTGACAGCGCCTTCAGCGCGATGATTGAGATCGACTACCCTGATGGCCCAGCGCTGCCTGTGTCCTATCGAGTGCGCGTTACCGACCGGGAAGGCCTGCACAGCGAGTGGGTAGATGGTGCGGTCGAGGCGCCTCGCGAGATGCAGGAAGGCGAAATCTGCGACGCCGCGCGACTCGCATGCGCTCGACCTTCTCTCTGCTCCGACGCTCGCTGCACGGCGCCCCAGGGCCTCGTAGAGTGCCCCGCGGATTGGATGGTCAACGCGCTCGACACCGATGACTTCGGGAGGGCGGTCATCGCTGGTGATAACAGTGAGTCTCCTGGACTCCGGGACGCCTCCTGTGGTGGCGGGACAGCGACACAGGTCTTTCGTTTCGTGCCACCGGTCGACGCGCCCTACCAACTTCATTTAGACGGGGATGGATTTGACTCGGATTCGGTCATCTATGTCCGGAACTATTGTGACTTTGATGAATCTCCTTACTCGGGAGAGTTGGCCTGTAATGATGACGCTGAAGACGCCGATGGAGCAGGTCGACGCCCCTTCGGAGCCAGCTCTCTTCAGGTTGAGTTGGCCGCAGGTGTACCCGCATTTGTCTTCGTAGACAGCTCGGGCAACGGCGGGCTTGCGCTGTGGTCGGGTCCATACACGCTCACCGTAGATCCTGTCTTGCCCCCCATCGTCACGGCAGCTTCTGTCGTTCATGACTCGGAGGCACAGCAGATCGATCTCTACGCTGAGGGGACTGACATCGATTTTGTCGGTCTGGAGCTTCATCTCTTCGATGGGGCCGACAACCCGATCCCATTTATGGCTGAGGTGCCCGGTTGGCCCGTGATGCTCAGGGATGGACACCCCGGTGATGGCAGCTTCGCGACCTACGGTACGGTGGGCACCAACGGAGATGTTCGCGTGCGCGCAGCGCGGCGGGTGGACGTCGTCGCCATTGACGGCTTTGGGCTGAGTTCAGAGCCACTCAGCATCGCCTTTGGCGAGCCTGCGGGTCGCATGTCCGGTGAAGTGTGCGATCCATTGGTCAGAGCGGATCGTTGCGCCGTTGATGGTGAGGCCTGCTTCGAGATGGCTGATGACTACCGCTGTGCGCCCCTCGACCGAGGTGAAGACCCCCCTGCTGAAGAAGAGGCCCCTGGTGAAGAGCCTGAGCAGCCTGATCCTTAGCCGACTACATCTCTCGCTGCCAGAAGGTTAATTCGGCCTTTCAATTAGCGCCTGAAGCGGGCATTGTTCCACCGGATTTTCACCACCGTGGAGGCACCTGTGCGTCAGCTCGCAGTCATTGTTTCGTTCTTGTTTTTGCCCGTCTTCGCGAACGCTGGGGAGCCTCCCACCGCCGAAGCCACCGCTCAGGCGGATGGCGTCACCGTCAGTGGATACGTACGGGCCCGATATGGGATGGTCCTCGAAGGTGAAGAGGGCCCCGATTTTGTTGGTATCAACGATGGCTTCTTTCTCGACAACGCGCGACTCATCATCGGCGCGAAGAAGGGCGCCGTCGACTCGATCATCTCCATTGATGGCGCGGTCGATCGTCGCTCTGCTGCCAACACAGCGTCGGGTCAGGTCGATGTTGGACTTAAGGATGCTTGGGTTGGCTACACGGTCAACGAGCATCTAAAGATTCAAGCAGGACAGTTCAAGCCCCCCTTCGATGCTGAGGAGTTGCGCTCGACGCGGGCGATGTTCTTTATTCAGCGCGCCGTCGACAGTCGCGGTGTTCGTGGGGTTGAGGGCTACAATGTTCAGGGCCTCAGCTTACCTCGTCAGGCGGGCGCTCTATTGAGCGGTGACCTCGGTCTAGGGGGCGGTTTCGGTCTGGGTTATGGAGTCAGCGTCACGAACGGAAGCGGCGCCAATCACCCGACGAACGATAATGACGACCTCGCGTATACGGGTCGGCTCACGATTGGGCATGACTCTCATATGACCCTCGGTGCTGGCGTTCACTACAACCGCTTAACCAATGGCGCAGCGCCTGATCTATTCAGCGATGACGAGCTGGCTTGGGTGGTCGATTTCGAGTATCGGCGGACGATGGGAGCGATTGGTTTCTTTATGTCCGCCCAGTACTTGATGCGTGAGACCACCTCCGTTGACGTCGAGTCGGAGCCAAAGACGAGCGCGACCGGATATCATGGATCCCTTGGATTCAATTTGCCCGCAGGTTTCTCCCTTGGGTATCGATATGCTTATCTCGACCCCACGTCTAAGTTTGAGGCGGAGGATCCTGTAGTTGAGACGGTACTCGAGACCGACGCCATCACTCATCACACCGTCGGACTTGGGTATGATGTCGCTAGCGCGCCGCTCGGCTTCAAGCTGAACTATACCCTCGCTCAGGAGGATGCAGGGCGCGAGCTCGACAACGACCGCGTTGACATATTGATGCAAGCATCGTTCTAGCTGAGGGGACCTCGCGTGAATATCACAAAGCTGCTTTCGTGCGCCTTCCTGACCGCTCTGATTCTGACGACCGTCGGATGTGATGAGCAGACGGTGTCGAGCGCCCGCCGAGTCTCTACCCGCACAGACCTGATCGGCGGTCCGTCCGCTTTGGGTGAGCTGGGTGACTTCCTACTCGAGAACGATAAGATCCGGGTCATCATCCAAGATAAGGGATTCTCTCGAGGTTTTGGAGTCTATGGAGGCAGCCTCATCGATGTGGATCGCGTCCGCCCTAATCGTGGGGGGAGCGCCGTCGGTGGTCTCGGTAAGGATCAGTTTGGTGAGCTGTTTCCTGTCGCCTTCTTACAGGCGCTGGTTCCCGACGCTGTTGAGATCCTTAACGATGGGTCTGACGGACAAGAGGCGATCGTCCGGGTGAGTGGTTCGGGCGGTGATTTCCTCTCTCTGACCAAGGCTCTCAATCAGGCGATTCTAAACTCCCATGAGCTCCCTGAGTCACCGCTGGACGCCTTCAACGTCGAGGCGCTCAACGGAGATCCTCAGATTAAGTATGAGGTGCTGTACGGCCTGAAGCCGGGTGATCGGTATGTGCGCATCACCGTGCGTATGACAAACATTACTGACGCGGCTTTACCCATCCCCTCGATCGCAGGTCAGGCGGCTCTAGGTGTTCTCGGAGTCGTCGCGGAGGATTTCCAGGCGCCCCTTGGACTCGTGACGCTCTTTGGTGCTGGAAACAAGATCTTCAGTCCAGGGGCTGGCTACGGGTTGAAGTTCGCGCTTGAGGATGCCTATCGCGATGGCGCTAACCTCTCGTTTCCCGCGCTGCCGGGTCTATTGACGCCGGCGTTGTTGAGCACGAGCAAATCAGGGATCTCCTACGGAATCTTTGGGGTGCCCAATCCGGATACCCCTAACTTCGTAAAGAATCGAGTCAACGCCGATGGCGTCAATCTCTATGAGGAGGCCTACGGGCAGCAGGTCAGTGACGACACGATGCTTATTCCGTTCGTCGCGTCTGCTTTCACTGCGCTCTTCTATGCTCAAACCCCGAATCAACTCGAGGTCGGAGTGCCCATTGAGTACACGACCTACTTCGCCGTGGGTGACGGCGACGCTGCCAGCGTTATGGACGTCGCCTACGAGCTGCGCGGCGTGAAGACCGGCCTCTTGACCGGCCAGGTCACCGACGCGTTGACGGCGACTCCGGTAGCCGAGGCGTCTGTGATCATCTACGACGCGGACGGTCGCCCCATTAATCAGCTCTTCAGTAACGAAGCGGGGCGCTTTCGTGGACAGCTTCCGACAGGCAGTTACACCGCACGAGTCGAAAAGAACCCGCTCTTGTCGAAGCCCATCGCTTTCAAGATGGTGGCCGGTAAGGGCGAGCATTTGATGCTCGCTGCCCCGAGCGCGGGCCATGTGACGGTCACCGTGCGGGACCAATCGGGACAGTTGCTACCCGCTAAGGTTACGGTGGTGGGTGTCTCCGATGCGGATAAGGCCGCTCAGGATCCTCGAACATATCTCTTCAGTCTGAACTCGGGTCAGCATTGGCGTACGAGCGACCTGGTGCCAGATACCGAAGATGATCCGGACAGCCGTCGTTTTATTGAGGACTTCGCGTACACCGAAGAGGGTCGAGCGACCCTCGACCTCGCGCCTGGAAAGGACTGGATCCTCTTTATCTCTCGTGGCATCGAATATGACGTGGTGCAACTGCCGATCCGCGTCGAGGCCGGTCAGCGGCTGCACAAGTCTGCGGTGTTGGAGCGAACCGTCGACACGGCAGGCTACATCGCAGCAGATTTCCACTTGCACGCTAAACCCTCTCTAGATTCGGCGATTCCCATCGATGAGCGCGTCTTGAGCGTGGTCGGCGAAGGGGTGGAGGTCTTGGTGGCGACGGATCACAACTTCGTGACGGATTATGCCCCGACCATTCAGCAGCTTCAGTTAGAGAACTGGGCGATGTCGATGATTGGCCTCGAGCTTACGACCTTGGAGTCAGGTCATTTCAATGGCTACCCATTGCGTCGTGAAGTCGGTGCGATCACTAAGGGCGCCTTCGAGTGGTCTCTTAAGCCACCCGACGAGCTTTTCAGCGCGCTGCGAGCGCTTGGGGAGCATGGTCCCGAGAACACGATCGTTCAAATCAATCATCCTCGGGATACGATCCTCGGCTACTTCGAGGAGTACAATCTGGATCCGCTGACGGCCGCTTTGCCTGAGGCGGCGGACTGCACGATCCCCCTCGGCAACGTGGGCGACTGCGTTATCCCACCCAACGGACCTGCTTTTAGAACTGTCGAGGGTGAGAGCACCTTCAGCTATGACTTCAACGCGATAGAGGTGCTCAACGCGAGCGTCATCGGCCAATTTCATCACGCTCGAATGCCTGCCAGCATCGAAGGTTTAGATGTGCCGGATTCGCTTCGAGATGATCCGCCCCCCGTCGGCTCAATCCTCTGTGACGGGGATAACGTGGCGACCGCGGGTGCGGCCGACGATTGGTTCAACCTGCTCAATCTAGGCTATCGGTATATCGGAACCGGAACGTCAGACAGCCATGACGCTGAAGACCATCCTGGTGCTGGCCGAAGCTACGTTTACGTAGGGAATGATGATCCTGCGCAGATCACCAGTATGGACATCGTCCGTGGTCTCAAATCCCGGCGGGTTGTGATGACATCTGGGCCATTCCTAGAGTTCTCGGTCAACGAGAAGGTGATCGGCTCCGATGTCTCAGTGATCGAGGGGCGCGCGACCCTTAAGATCGACGTCGCGACACCGAACTGGATCAACGTAACCGAAGGCATCGTCTGGGGGAACGGCCGTGAGTTGGTGCGCTTCCCCATCAATCTTGTGGGCGGTAAGTTTAGCTTCACCGATACCATAGACCTCACCGAAGACACGTGGCTAGTCGTCGAAGTCGTGGGAGATGAGTCGATGTTTCCCATTCACCGACCTGCGGATATCCCACCGATCTTGATTGGCGACGCCCTCTCTGCTCTGGTCGGCCCCCTTGGGTTTGGAGCCAGCGCTTTGGGCGACCTTGAGGTGAAGCGGACAGGGACGATCAAGCCGCTGGCTATGACCAACCCGGTCTGGGTTGATGTGGACGGCGATGTAGACGGAGAGCGAGCGAAGGGGTGTGAGTCTGACGCCTGCGCCGCCTTCGAGGCGCCGGGCCCCAGAGTGGGTCGCTGTGAAGGCTTTCACGTCGTCTACGAGAAGTCTCGGCTTCTCCCGGGTGAGCCCGCTCCAGCTGTCGTGACGCCTCGCCCTGCCATTCGGAGCGCCTTTGGTTTCCCTAAGCTCAAGGGCGATGTCCTTGACGTGAGAACGATCTTCGAACAGTTCGGTCGCCACTCACATTGAGACCACGGACTCTAGTCGCTGCTTTAGTCTTCCTCTTTCTCTCCTGGGGAGCGCCGGCGGGCGCTCATAAGACCCGAGTCCATCGAAAGGCGCTCGTGACCGTGCGCTTGGCAGAGGGTGGGGTCGCCCCTGAATTGATGATCTGGATGCGGATGGGTGGGTCGCGCGCCAAGCGGTTCTTGAATCGGTTCGATATCAACCAAGATGGCCTCTTGGGGCCTGGCGAGTCGTCTCAATTGGCCGACGCTTTAGGACCCGAGGCCGTCGGTGGCGTCTTTTTGTCATTGAATCAGAAGCGGCTTCAGCCTCTGAGCGCTAGCTCGAAGGCGCAGGGCGTCAAGGGCGACGTGATAGAGGTCGCGGTGCTGCTCACGTACGGTCCACACCCACTGGGCGAAGGTCGACTCACCCTTGGGGCTAGACCAGGTCGCGATCGACCGGGGTCGCATCCACATTTGGGCGAGATCGGAGTCCTCGCTCCTCTCTGGCTCAAGACCCCGAAGACGCGAGTACGTAGACTCGGAGCGCGGAAGATTACGCCCAAGACACCGTGGAGTGTGCGCGTCACTCTCGAGGCTCCTGCTGGACCTGGCCCAAGCGTGGCGCCCTGACTTCATCCGCCTCTCTCGATTGTGTTAAAGTGTGGGTCGTGGAGCACCAAGGGGGCCGGGAGAGCGCGATGAGACGACTAACTGCCTGGAGCGCCGCCTTATATTTATCGCTTCTCTGCGGTGGCCTGATCGGGTGCTCCGGTGACAGCACCTCTAAGGAACCAAACCTCACTGAGCAAGAAGCTGGGCCTGTGGATGCAGCGGGTCGAG
>CALELH010000205.1 GCA_937902595.1 uncultured Myxococcales bacterium | reverse complement strand
TCTCCGAAGCCCTCATCCTTCTTTCGTTGGATGATCTCGATGAAGACCGGGCCAATGAGGCACTCCGTGAAGATCTGAAGGAGCAGCCTGACATCGCCATCTTCCGAGGTGCCATCC
Source organism: uncultured Myxococcales bacterium (assembly GCA_937902595.1). Taxonomy (GTDB): domain Bacteria; phylum Myxococcota_A; class Bradymonadia; order UBA7976; family UBA1532; genus UBA1532. The sequence goes on along the minus strand of CALELH010000205.1, from coordinate 8,362 downwards.
ATGAGGATCCCTCTACTCTGTAGTGCGTCGACGTCTTCGCTGTGACCGGGCAATCTCTCCTCAAGCATCTCGTAGTAGTGATTGTTTGGTGCAGTCATCAAGGGCACCCCAGATGATCTCAGCGCGTCCACGGTCCCGTAGATGTCATCAGTGGTGAGGGCGATGTGCTGGATCCCTTCGCCGTTAAACGAAGTCAGGAACTCTTGGATCTGGCCCTTGCCTTGGTCGGCCTCTTCATTGATGGGGATGCGGATCTTTCCATCAGGTGCCGACATGGCGCGAGACACGAGCCCGGTGTGCTGCCCTTTGATGTCGAAGAACCGGATCTCGCGAAAACCGAAGATCTTTTCGTAGTAGTTCGCCCAGTAGTCCATGCGCCCTTGATAGACGTTGTGAGTGAGATGATCGATACACTGAAGCCCAAAACCGGCGTGTTCGCGATCTACGCCATCGAAAAACTCAAAGTCGATGTCGTAGATCGAGGCGCGCTCGTCGTAGCGATCGATGAGATAGAGCAGCGCCCCACCCACACCTCTCAGCGCCGGAAGCCTCAGCTCCATTGCGGCGGACCGAACCTCGACAGGTTCAGCGCCCAACTCGACCGCTCGGCGGTGAGCGAACTGCGCGTCCTTGACCCGAAACGCCATGCCACAAGCACCAGGACCGTGCTCTGCCGAGAACACCGCGCCTTGGCTCTCGGGCTCATTGTTTAAGATGAAATTGATGCCCCCTTGGCGATACAGAGTTACGTTCTTAGAACGGTGACGAGCTACTGGCTTAAAGCCCATCTGAGTAAACAAAGCGTGGAACAACTCGGGCTCTGGGCCTGAGAACTCTACGAACTCAAAACCATCCAGGTTCATGGGGTTTTCGAAGGTCTGACTCATCGCGCTCTCCTTATCTATTTCTATTCCCGGGGGAGACCCACTTCTGGTGCCCATAAGCACCGTCAACGCGTCGTTGTGACCGGGTGATGGCTGTGAGGTTAGTCAGTTCCGTAGAGATATAAAGTTGAACATTTAGCTATTCTTATTCAGTTTATTTGAACAGAAAGTCATCTCTTGATCGTGCTGGCCAGAACTAAGACATCCGAATACGTCCATGTAGGGTCATTACGAATACCTAGCTTCGATTCACCTCGGTTCAGCGAGTGACCCGATCTGGGCCGAATGAAGGGATAATCTGCAGCCCAAATGATGCTCGATCGGAGGGGGTACCTTGATCATTATATTTCGCGTCTAATGGGCTGTCTTACCGTACAGATTTGACCTAACGTGCGATGGGTATGTCTTGAAGGTGGGGCGACCATTACATCCCGAACCACACTCTTTGTCGTGTCTATGCTCCTAGGCACTCTTGGGTTAGCTGCTCTCTTTTGGTGGACCCCCGACGCCTTTAACCGACAATTGATTGTCTATCTTTGGGTCTTCTCTTTGGTCTCTGCTGTCGGCGCCTGGATGCGTCGTAAGGACCTGACCCGTCGTCTCGCGACCGCCATGCTGGCCACAGCTATTGTCTGTGCTCTGCTTGGCGGAGCGTTGATCATCGGGATTGACTGGCTCATCTCTCAAACAGAGATTCCCTCCATACATGTCGCCTGGAGGCATCTATATATCGGTCTAGTCGCGGTAGGCGTCGCCGCCCTCGGAGTCCGACGCGCGTCAGGAAAACAGGGGGCCGAGCCATCGGCTACCTCACTGACTCGCGGTGACATGCTATCTCCTGAGCCTGCGCCAGAGAGCAGTCAGCCTGTGGATTGGATCGAGGCCTCAGAGGTACTCTCGGATCATGGCGATGCTGTTCGCGCTCGCTTTCTTTCGGAGCTTCAAAGGTTGGAGACCATCCTTATCAGAGCCGACCTGCCGGCTGATGAACGACTCTTGCGGGCACGGAGGACGGTGCAGCAGCAGGCACGGCGACTCTTGAACGACGCGGCTGCACACGCGAGAGAGGGCGAGGAGGATGTCTTATCCCAGGTCGCAGCTGTTCTTGAGTGGGGCGTTCAGAAGGTACCAGAGCTGTCACAGGTGGATCTCTCGGACCTGCTCATGGGCAAAGTCGTCGCCGATATCAAGGCCCATCGGGACAGCGTCGAGCATGTGTTTATCGACCACCGCGAGCTGAAAGCGATCCATCCGATCAGTCGAGGGCCAGCCATCGAGAAATGTAACGAGCGTACCGTCGCGGCCAAGGCGGCTCTACCGACCATTCGAGAGAACGGTATGCGGCTGTCAGAAGATCTCATCGCCGCCTCGGAGTGTTTAGAGGCGTTCGTCTCAATTACAGGGTTTCAAGTGGTAGATCTTGGCGGTGATGACGGCTACGTGACCTTCGAAGGAAACGGTCGGCGTGCGGCGCTCATGCAGGCCTTCGGAGAGGAGACTGGAGTACTCGTTGAGGTGCGCCTCTTTACCTTCGATGATCCTAAGGTCCAGGAGACGATCGCGCGGCGGGTTCGGCGGGTGCGCCGCTGGAAGAATGTAGTCGATTAAACCGCTAAGTGTCCCTCTGATGGTGAGCCTAACTCACTGCCATACTGATCTCATCTTCTGGAAAAATGTACAGCGCTTCGAGTTCAAAGTTTTCCATTCGTCTAGAGCGCTCGTTAACTCACCGTGACCAAAATTTGAAAAATCTTCAGATCAAGAGTTTGATCTGACAATATGCCGGCCAGGGGGGAGTTGGTTGAGCTAGTTAAGCTGGTGCCGACGACCAGATTCATACAATCGAAAATGATGTTGTCCCGTTCCCTAGACGAACGGGTAACTAGGGGGAATCTTCTGTCCATGCTTAGGGTAAATTCTATTAGTTTCTCGGTGAGAGGACTGCTCGCTCTCGTGGCGATGTGTCTGACCTTAATTTCGGTAGACGTCGCTCATGCTGAGTTACCGAAGGACATCGAACGTATACAGAAAGTATATAAGGGTATCGAGGGCAACGCCTCTGCCACAGAGATGGTTGACCTGTTCGCCGATATGGTCCGTGAGAACGCACGAGATCTCGCTCGCAGCGAGGGGATTTACGGGCTAGGGCAATTTAGTCGGGACAGCTTTAGTCAGCTGGTCAGTAGCCAGGTAGCCGGCGTGCGAAAGCCCGCAAATATGCCGAACAAGTATCTGCGCCGCGTAGTACTCATGGAGTTGTTGCGACAGTTCTCAACGCAGGACGCTGCCCACAAAGCGATCGACAAGTTTCTTAATCTGCCCCCCGCTGGAAGTACGCTAAAGGCATCACCAACATCGACTCAAGCGACGGGGAAGTCGCAGGTGCGTATGGAGAGCTCTGATGGCAGGCTTGAGGCTTTCATTGATGATAGTTTTCAGGTCACTGATCTGGGTGGACCAGGCGCAAACAACGGAGTGATCGATGCCGGGGAGTGGGTAAACCTAGGCTTCAAGGTTCGTAATCGAGGTCCGGCACCGTTCTTTAGCGCTTCCGGCTGGGTCTCTGAATCACATCAGTGTGCTTGGAGTCCTGCGGGCAGCGAACTTGTGCTTCCAGAGTTACCCGCGTCTACGCCGACGAAGAAACCAGCCGAGAAGAAGGATGGGGTGCCCGTCTCTGTTTGGGTCTATTTCTCCAAAGAATGTGCGAACGGAACGCGCGTCCCTGTCGAACTGACTGTTCGAGATACCCACAGAACACTGACTCGAGCGATTAAGCTAAGAGCTCAGGTCAGCGTGCGTAATCGTGGTGGAGGCCAGAAGAATCGTGTTGTCGTTGATGGTGACACACCTGGCCACTCCGATAACGGCAAGGCGCCACCGATTCGTCCTGATCTGAAACTGGAGCTGTCTCACGGTGTTCGATCGGGATCTGGTGCCAAGGGGGCTCGGATGAACTGGTCTACGGAGCCCGACGCAGGTTCACTGCTTTCCATGAACACATTCCGCGCTGATGCACCACTCTATCAGGAAGGCAATATTTGGCGTGCTGGAGATGACCTTGATATCCAAGCGCATCCAGATGACAAGCTTCGGCAGGTACACGCGAAGGTAATCCGTGGCCGAAAGTGGCGTTCCCCGGCGGACGCGGTCATGTGGTTCGGGACCGACACCGAGATCATCTATGACTCCCCGGACGGTCCTGAGGTCGTGATGAAGCCCAAAAAGAAGGAAATCTGTAATAACTATCTGGACGATGATGGCGACGGGAAGCCCGATTGCCTGGACTCTGACTGCAAGAAAGCAAAGAACTGTAAGAGCACCGCTAGGGAGTGTCCATCGGTCGGCGCTGTGTCAACCCTTGCCAAGACATCTGCGAGTATCGCTGCGAGCCCAACGCGACCAGCTCTACCGAACGCGCTTGCGGCAGTTCAGCCGAACTATGAATTACTCTTCGATGATAAGGGGTTCCGTAAGACGTACTTGTGCCTGATCAATGGAATTCCTCTGGCGGAATGTGGACAAGTGAAGTGCCCATCGTGCAAGACGAAACTGGAGAAAACTGAAGATAAGGACATGGAAAAGACCACACAGAGTCGACACGTCCGATACGTGTATCGGCACTATTTGGGATTGAAGGTCGCGCCCGTTCCAGAGATCTGCCGCGATGGTGTCGATAATGACCTTAATGGGCTGGTCGATGTTCGTGATCCTGCCTGCGCCCCATCGACTCCGCAGATCGTTTGCGGTGATGGTGTTGTCGCTGGGTATGAGCAATGCGATGACGGAAATCGGACGAATGGTGATGGCTGCAACAGCTCTTGCCGTAGAGAGGTTACGCGGGTCGCTAAGCCAGCTGCGCCACCGCCTCCTGCCGCGCCGACGCCTCGCCAACCAATTCGTATCGACCTGGGTATGGAGTTCGGCGGTCAGACGACTGATTCAGATGTCGCGAACACGATTAATGTGGAGTCAATTCAGGGGGTTGGGTTTAGGCTCCAGGGTTCTTACGGTTTGTTTACCGCAGGGCTGACGAATCTATTTCAGACCTACTCCTTTAACGGGAAAGATCTGACCGCCACGGACTTTCAGTTCATGGCAGGTCTAGCCTATTTGCATCGAAAGAAGTCCTTTGATCTCGAGGCGAGAGGCGTGTTGGCGTACATCAGTCGAGAGGTAGAGGTGCCTGGCAGCGTGTTCAGTGGCAGCCGCGCCGTTGGCTCCGGTGCAGGGCTCATCCTGAGCGGGTTAGGCCGATATAGAATCACTGAGAACATCGGTCTCTACGGTAACTTCGATATCGTGATGGACGGGGTCGTAACCAAGGTTGGAGGTGATACCTTTTCAACAGGAAATACGCTGCGAGGTGGTCTCGGACTTTCATTGCTGTTCGACTAGCTCACCTAGATTACATCTGATCGACCAAGGTGGCGTCGATCAGATGTAGACGCCTGCTCAATTACGATTTGGGTGCAGCCACTGCCTAGTCTGAGCACATGGCGTTCCCCAGAGATCTTCCCACAAAATGAGTGAAACTCCTTCGGTCATACTCCTAAGGAACCGGCTGATTACTCGTGAATCCAGGGTTTGATATACGCGGCAAGGTTTCGTGACCAGGCGAGGGGTTTTCGAATCGGGATGAGCAGATGGTATTGTACCTACGGCCAATACGGGGGCTCTTGATACATCTATGCTACGTACCTCTCTTATCACGCTGATCTGCGCACTCGCCTGCTCGCCTGCTCCTGACGCGACCCCTCCAGAGACGCCTGCTTTGCAGCCAGCTCAGGCGAAGCCAGCTCAGGCGAAGCCAGCACAGGCGAACTCTAAACACAAAGAGCAGGAGGTCATCGCCTCCATAGACCTCGCGCAACTCAAGGCCGATGGAAAACTAGAGGCGTTGAAAATACGAGCGGCGGTGCCACGAACCGAGCCCTTCTACAAGCGTGACCGACTCAAGTTCAAAGGGTATGACCTCGCGGAGATCCTCGCGCTCAATGAGGAGTTCTCAGCGGCCGATGCCGGAAAGCACAGCCTTAGATTTGTGTGCGTCGATGGTTATCGGACCACCTTCGCGTTCTCCTCCATCCAGGGCGCTAGAGGCGTGATATCCATTGGTATGGTGACGGAGTCTGGCCTCGATTGGCCGCTCACCTCGAGGGGGAAGACTCAAGAGCATGCGGGGCCATTCTACTTGGTCTGGGACCAAGAAGATTATGATAAGCGGCGCCCTTGGCCATATCAGCTTACGCGTATTGAGCTCGTCTCCAACGAGGTTATCTCAGCGGGCGTCGCTCCACCGAAGGGCTCGGCCGTAGAGGTTGGGTACACCCTCTTTAAGACTCACTGCCTCGCTTGCCACTCAGTCAACCTTAAAGGGGGCAAGATGGGACCAGAGCTTAACGTTCCAAAGAACATCCTCAGCTACCGAGACCGGGCCCAGCTCATAGAGTTCGTCAAGTCCCCTCAGTCTTTCCGAGCCGGGAGCACGATGCCGCCCATGATGATCCCCGATGAGTCTCTGAGCGCCATCTTCGATTACCTCGCGGTCATGGCTAAGCACCCTGTCTGTAGGACCACTGAGTCCTGCGCAGCGATCGCCGCTCAGCGTCCCTAGGTGAGGTCAGGCTCTCTCTGATTCACTGAGATAAACGACTTAATGGACCCGCGCTGCCCCGGTGCTCAAAAGGCGCCCAGAGATCGAGCCACCATTCCTCAACGCAGTCGCATCGACTCACCGAGACAGCAGAGTCTACTGATCGATAATGATTGAATGATGTCTGGTAGACGCTGATCTTTGTCTGACCGAGCGGGAGAGGAGGCTAGGGGCTCCCATGGGTGCAACGAGCAGGTTTATTTCTGTCGGAACGACTGAACCTTGTCCCGGAACAGGTTGAGCAGCTCATCACCTGCGGCTCCAGCGGCGGTCTTTAGGGCACCCATCTTGGGTCGATCATCTTCTCTAAGAGGATCAACGACGGACTTGGGCAGGGAGTCGTTTACCCAAGAATCGACCTGGTCAGCGAACTTACTGCGGCGCGCCTCAGCCACCCACCAGCCGATGGACGCTCTCGTGTCTTCAAGGGGCTCACGGATAAATCGAGGCAACTTCTCTGCGACATTAGACATAGGGTCTTCCTTTCATATTTATGACGCACTTATAACGCGCCGCGTCATTTTGCGTCAAGAGATTAACGCGACGCGTCAAGAGAGGCTACAATTCTTGTGTTTTTGCACGATAATGACGCCTGTTTGTGAGTCTGTGGTGGACTCGACGCGACCCACTCAGAGGACGGACCACCGATCGTCAGCTTCGGGAGTTACTCCATCGGAGGGGCCTCCGAATTGGCCGTGAAGCTGATGGAGATACCGACGCCTTCTTTTTGTTTTGAGACCTGCGCCCCTGACGCTCTTCAAATGTCATCGAGCCAGCGCAGCTTGCGCGGTTGCTGCTTTTCATCTGCTGCCGTAGCATGTCCATTCCTGGGGAGGAGTTAGACTCAATCTATGGACGCGATCGTTCGCAAATTGCGGAGAAACGAAACGAGGATACTTGTCGGCACAGTGATCGTGTCGGTCATTCTGGGTGTGTGGGGTCTGTACGAGCTGCATCGTGGTCAGGCCAATTGGACGCTCCTCGACGTCCTTTATCGTACGATGCGGATGTTTGCGCTGGACTTGGATGCCCAAAATGGGTCTGAGCAGTATCCGGCACAGCTTCAGTGGGCGAGGTTTCTCGCGCCCATCGTCCTCATCTGGGCCGTTGTAAAGGCGGGCATCAAGCTTCATGAGAGTGGACGGATGGAGCGTCGTCGCCGAACCCTCATGGATCACACGATCATCATCGGCCACTCTCGACTCGCCATGAAGATGCTCCATGAACTCAACGCGATGGACGACGATCTAGAGCAATCGACAGTGCTCTTCATCTCCGATGCCATCGATCCATCAATGGCCGCTGACGTGGATAACAAGGGTGGCTGTTTCCTCGTGGGGAATCCCCACCTTATGGATACTTGGGCGAGAGCTCGGCTAGAGCATGCGCGCCGAGTTTTTGTCTTTACCGAGGACGAATCTGAGAACGAAGACATCGGTTTCGTGGCGGTACAGGCTGTTCGTAAAGATGGCATACACCGCACTGTTGACGTTCATATGGCCATCTCTGAGAGGCTCAGTGCTCACACGAATGATCGATTTCAGCGCCACCAGGACGCGCAGGTTCGGGTTCACCTGGTTGACCCTCATCGTGTTGCCGCGCGGTATCTATTCCTGAAACACCCTCCTCACACAAAGAGACTTCCCCAACTGGATGAAACCCCGATTCACGTCTTGCTCATTGGCTTTACAGAGCTTGCTCAACAGATCCTCTGTCAGGCCCTGAGAACCTGTCACTATACCGATCGTCGTCGACCTCTGGTGACGATTGTGGACGATGAAGACATCCGGGCGTGGGCGCGGATACAACAGCGTATACCCGC
>CALELH010000204.1 GCA_937902595.1 uncultured Myxococcales bacterium | reverse complement strand
TGGAAGTGTCCACAGCCTGATCACCATTCAAGCCACCAGGGGAAGACTGATCGGTCTCTATCGAGATTCATCAAGTCAGGATATGGTCAGGCTATGTCTTGGCTGATGGCAGCACTATACGACCGAGCGATGGGTCAAACTGAGGCCGCCTGTCTAAGAGACTGGCGAGCGGAACTGCTCGCAAGCGCTCAAGGGGCCGTTCTCGAGCTCGGCTCGGGGACCGGTGTGAACCTAGAGCTGTATCCCGCGACGGTAGAGCGGCTGGTGTGTACAGAGCCCGACCCGCACATGCGATCCAGGCTTGCGCGCCGCCTGTCTAGCTCAAATATTAGCGTCGCCGAAGTCATCGACTCAACGGCCGAGGCGCTCCCCTTCCAAGACGCCACCTTCGATCATGTCGTCACTACTTTGGTGCTCTGCTCAGTCTCCGATCCAGTTCAGAGTCTACGGGAGGCTCACCGAGTACTCCGCCCCGAGGGCACGCTGATCTTCCTTGAGCACGTGCTCGCCCAAGAAAACCCAGAGCGGCAGCGCTGGCAGCATCGCATCGAACCTCTTTGGCGATGGCTGGCCGATGGCTGTCATCTCACTCGAGACACGGCGTCAGCTATCGAAGCCGCGGGCTTCAATTTTGAGAGCCTGACTCGAGCCAGCATGCGGAAGGCGCCCAGCTTTGTTCGCCCCACCATCCGCGGGGTCGCGCGCAAGCGCACGGCAATGGAAGTAGCGCGCGACAACTGAGCGTCTAAGGGAATCGTCGAATACTAAAAGGGCTTACTCAGAGTCAGGTGTTTGAGAGGCCTCGAAGAGCGCCCGAACCTTAGAGTAGCTGACGTAGGGATTCTTCTTTGGGTCGCGCATTCCCTGGGGCCCATTCGGGGCCGGGTTAGGTAGCGTCCCCCTCGGCAACCAGAGAAAATCAGGCTGCTGGCTGAAGGAACCAGAGGCGCTGGCGACTCGACCATTGAGCCACTCCCCGCCGATGATTTCATCGTCGCCATCTAGCTCCAAAACATAGTGGTAGCGATCGGTGCGCAGGTAATCACTGTGGTCGTCAACGATAGGCCGAGTCATGGGTACAGACTCCACCACATATCGGACGTTCACCACCACCTCCGCAAAGCGAAGCGCCTCGTCATTGAATGGATACCGACTGACCGTGTTGGGATCGTCAATGAGTAGGGCGATGGCCTCGGACTCGGTGATCTCAGTTAGGTTCTCAACAGTGTAAGAGTCAACGGGCTGGTTCCACACCTGCGCGTCGTAGGTCCGGTCCTCCGCAAAGCCCATTCCTAGACGACCGAGAAAATTGGTCAAGATGACATGAAACGTACCCGCGTTGGTGTCTCGGCAATCGGGATTAAGGATACGACCATTCTCATCTCGCTCGACGCGGTCCGTCTTGCAGCGACCACCAACGACCATCGCCCGGGAGTAATCATAGATCGTGATCATGAGCGCCTTAAGATCGGATACCTCGAAGGTGACCCCATCGACGGTCACCGGGTAGATGGGCTCATCCTCAAGGATCGACGCGGGCGTCCAGGCATGGCATAGCCCCCACCAACCATCGATACCTTCATTACCCGC
>CALELH010000203.1 GCA_937902595.1 uncultured Myxococcales bacterium | reverse complement strand
TCAACGCCTTTATAGGGTGCGTTCTAATCACCGCAGTGGGCGTAGCTGGACTCCTGTTCTCGGAACGTCACGACAAGCAAATCGGCCGTTGGCTGTGCAAACCTGTCGCCGCCCTAGGGTTTCTGAGCGCGGCGCTCGTCCTGGTGCCCTTCCGGTCGACCTATGGGATCTTCATCTTCGTGGGCCTCGTCCTGTCCATAATCGGTGATCTGTGTTTGATCCCCAGAGGCTCAGGTAAGACCTTTCTCATCGGAATTGGCGCGTTTCTATTGGCCCACGTGGTCTACGGACTCGCCTTCATGACCCTCGGTTACTCAATTATCGGAACGATGGCCGCCTTCATTCCGTTGGCCGCCATTGGCGTCTTCGTGTTCCGTTGGCTTCAACCGCATGTCCCTCCAGAGCTTCAACGGCCTGTACTGGCATACGTGATGGTCATCACCTGGATGGTCGCTATGGCCATAGGCACCTTCGCGAAGCACACGAATTTCATTCTCATCCCGGCAGCCGCGATCATGTTCTGGGCATCGGACATCTCAGTCGCGCGTGCACGATTCATGAACGCTGGCTTCTCTAATAAGGTCTGGGGCATTCCTCTCTACTTCGGAGCGCAGGTGATGTTCGCGCTGACAACCCTCTTTGGAGTCAAGCCATCATGAACGACGCAGGACTAGGGCTCACTGAGATCCCAACACGCGACCTCAAGAAGCTGCTTCGCGCCATTCATCGTCAGCAAGTCCCCTTCCCGCTGAACTCATCGATATTCATGACTATGGGGATGAATCGGGTCGCCACAAGCGGCTCTATCCTATGCGGCCTTGATGAACGTGCTGCCCGCGCGGTGCTCACCAGTGTGCTGGCAGAACGGCTGAACCACGAAGGGGCCTAACCCGCCTAGTCCCTTTACACCCGGCTCGCGTTCTCTAAGTAAGCTGCGAACTGCGCCTCGGGTACCGTGGGCCCCGCCAGATCGTAATTGTTCGGGTTCCTGATCCCGATTCCATCGCGGATCGCCTGACGAATCTGCCCCGACCGCCACGCCGTCGACTGAGTCACCTCCTCAACGGCTGGAGCTAAGGTCTGCAAAACAGCGACGCCGGTGACGTCGGTCGCGATGCGATCGGCAGAGGTAATGATCACCTTCGGCGAAGCGTATCTTGGGCCCCGGCCATCCCGCACCGTCGGGCCGCCCTGGACCAACGCTTCATAGCCATCCAAGATATTGATCGACGGCGTAATCTGTTGATTGATTTGCGAGATCTGCATCCACAAACGGGGGACACGGTGTACATCGAGATTGCCCTCTCTCCGCCGATCGGCGGGATGTACAAGGCCGATCATATTCTTAAGAGCCATCGTAAACTCTGAGATGAAGTGCGTCTTCATGCACGGCAGGTTGATGATGTGGTCTGCCTGCATGACCGGTACCGGCAAGCGAAAGCCACCGTTCCAATTGGGTACATCTGAGGCCGCGATCTGTACCCAGTCAACGGTGTCATCATCGAAGACCATCAGCTCAGCGCCCGCCATCTCGGCGGCGCCCGCCACCCCATTTTGGCGCATGTTCGCGCTGGTGCCCTGGTCCCCCCAAAAGGAGCGGTCACCCACGATGATGCGCCCGGCGCCATGGTCTCGACAGCGATTCGCGAGCTCGACGATGAGCTCTGGCTTAGTCGAATGGGGATAAGGGTCGCCATTATTGCAGTTCACTTTGAAATAGACCGTCTGACCGCGCTCGATGAACGAGAGATCCATGGACGCCGCAAAAGAAGCCGACAGCGCGGCCATATAGTCGGACTCGTGATACCCCATCCCCACCAGATGTCCGGCCGGGATGATCCCGCCATCGACTTCTCCATCAGCAGGGTTAGTTTGTCCGGCGTCAGCGGGTGCGCCATCCCGATCGGCGCTGGCATCAGTGGAGCCCGAGTCCGCTGGTGAGCCATCTTCTCCGGAACCCGCCGAGCCATCCGATCTACCCGCATCGACTGTTCCATCCGCACCACCGCCCCCATCATCGGCGCCAGAGTCTAGGGAGCCGGCGACTCCTGTATCTCCATCACAGCCCGCGAGTTGGGCGCTGATTAAGAGCGCTGATCCAGCGAGAGCGGTCTGAAGAATCGCTCTGCGCGAGAGTTCCTTCTCCCGAAACTCCTCCACTAAGGATGGTGCATCTATTGTCCGAGGCCCACGCCCACTGTCTTTACCCATGGTCTCTCCTCTCGCCGAAACAGTTGAGCTTCTCTGATGCACACAGAGTACGCAAGGACCGAAAGCGAATGTTGGGTCGGGACAGCAGCATCGCCATCCACCGCAGCTTCGTTGTACAAGAGGTCACCGGCTGCTCAGGAGGAGGCTCAGACGAAATGAAAACTCAGTATAGAGACATGTTCAATCTGGATGGGCGGGTCGCCATCATCACAGGTGCAGGCCGTGGGATTGGGAAAGCGATCGGCCACGCCCTTGGCGCTTGGGGTGCTAAGATCGTCGTCGCCGATATTGATTCAGACTTAGCTAAGGGCACGGTTGACGAACTCGAGGCGGCAGGTATCGACGCCATCGCAGTCGTTCTTGACATCACAGCCTCCGGCGCACCTAAAGACCTCTTCGATACGGCTGAGTCGCGCTTTGGTCGCACGGATATCCTGGTGAACAACGCAGGCGTCAGCGCTCGCATCCCGGCAGAGAGCTATCCTGACGCCGACTTTGACGCGATGGTGGACCTCAACCTCGGAGCGGTCTTCCGTGGTATGCGCGAAGCTGCGAGCCGCTGGATTAAGGAAGAACACCCAGGCGTGATTATTAACCTCGCGAGCTTCGCCGGGGTGGTCGCTGATCCCCTCTCCGCCCCTTATGCAGCGACCAAAGGTGCGGTCGTTCAGCTGACCCGAACCTGCGCTGTTGAGTGGGCTCCATACGGGATAAGGGTAAACGCGATCGGCCCGGGTTACGTACGGACCGAGATGACCGCGCATACCCTGGACACCCCCGAGGCGGGCGCGGTCATCAGAGCAAAAACCGCTCTGGGTCGCGCGGGGCGAACCGATGAGATCGCGAACGCTGCGCTGTACTTGGCGGCCGACGCGTCTTCCTACACAACGGGCCACATCCTTATGGTCGATGGTGGATGGACCGCGGCATAGGCCCGGGTCGGAGTACAGACGTACCTCTTCACGACGAGAGCGCCCCCCTTTCGTTCTCCGTCTCCAACGATCTCAACCCATGGGAAAGATATCGGCCAAACCGAGCTCCGACAGCTGCATCTTGACCGCCTCTCGGGCGTCATCGTCCAGCGTATTAAGCCAATCCGTGAGGCGCTGCCTTGAGAGTTCGGGGTAGGGTCGAGAACGGTAGCTGACGGAGCCTGAGCCATGATCTACAAGCACAGCCTTCTCATCTGCCTCGAGGGCTTCAGCGTTAGAGCGAATAAACGATGCATATGGGCCCGCGATCTCTCTCAAGACACAGCGAGCGAAGGTGTTGGGACGCTCTAGAGAACAGAGCGTCTCAGTCCCCGTCCAATCCGGTGGTTTAGATGCCCAGGCTAACACTTTAGGAAATCGCTGTAGGCGTCGACGGGACTCAGGGTCTGGCTGCAGATGTGCCCGGATCGCCCCCAGGAGTACTGCGTCGGCAGCGCTGGGACGGTCACCCAAACAGAATCGACTCTCAGCCAGTTGTGACTCTAAGGCCTCGAAGATCCTGTCAAATAGCGACTCAACGTCTCTCTGCTGTGAGTCCGAGTCTAAGGCCAGAGCCCGAGCGGCCCGTTTCCCCCACCCCTCGACCGTGCCCCCAACTTTACTCCGAAGAAAAGACGGCACGTAGGGCAATAATTCGCGAGCGAGTGCGTGTCTCGCCTGCTGAGCACACTCCGGATAATTCCACCGGAAATGGATCACGACCCGTGGAAACCACTCATC
>CALELH010000202.1 GCA_937902595.1 uncultured Myxococcales bacterium | reverse complement strand
TGTGATCCATCAAACCAAAGAGGTCACAGCCGACGATATACCACTCGAGCATGGTGAACTCGGGTGAGTGCGTCTTCGATGGACGCTCATCCCGAAAACAGGGTCCGAGTGAGTACAGCCTCTCCATACCAGCGCCGAGCAGCTTCTTGAGGGCATATTCTGGGCTGGTGTGAAGGTAAGCCTTGGTGTCATTACCGGTCACCAGGAAAGCGTCCAGATGAGGCTCCATGCCGGGAGAGTGCACCAGCGTAGGTGCGTGAATCTCAACAAAGCCATCATCATCAAGGAATCGTCTCACGGACCGCATCATGAGCCCGCGGTGCTTCAGCCGCCCAATTCTGAGCTCATCAAGGTCGTGAGACGACACGCTCAGCGGCGCTTTATCCGGCTCGAAAGCTTCGCGAAATAGAGGACCAGTTCTTCTAGAGGTGCGCGTTCATCGACGCCGAGATCTGACCAATATGGGCGGAGTGTGCTCACCCAGGCGGCGCCTTCTGCGAGGTGATATTGAGCTTCTTCGGCCATGTCCTCTAGATAAACATCTTCCACGACCTCATCGTCATCAGACTGAATCATCTCGAGGATGGTTTCGAAGTCAGCCCGTCCCTTAACCCGCTCAGCTAAATGCTTAACCGCGTTGGACGAGACCCCATCGACGAAACAGTTCTCTACTGTGTATAGCGCCGCCGCTGTCTCGTCATCGAGACCGGTGATTACGCGACATAGGGCATGGGTGAATTGGGCTTCCTTCAGGGCAGCGATGCGTCGATACCCAGTCACTAACTCGAACCGGTCGCCATTGGGGCGGACGACGATTGGTGTTAACTGACCGAATCTCTTAATGTTTTTGGCTAGTCGCTTCACCGACCTGAGCGGTCGAGGATTTCTATCGGTCACTACGTCGATTTGGTCGAGGGCGACCCGTGTTTCAGTGGTCGCTTCCTCTGCTGCGCGCTCGGCCTCACCTCGAAGACGATCGACCTCGGCTCGAGCCGCTCTCAGCTCGAAGAGGTCTTGATCATGCCTCCGCTCACGTTTTGAGAGTTGCCTCCGTGCGGCCTCTAGCGCGGCCTCACGGTTTCGAACGTCCGTCATTTGGTCCCGTGCAGCGTTGAGTAGGGAGCGTCCCTGTTCAACCTTTGGATCGGGCCCCATGAGGTCGCGAATCCGAGTGCGTACAGACTCGGGCAACCGGTTCGCGACGCGCTCCAGGATTGATGGACCCGGATAGTAGCCGTCTCTGGGCTCGTCATCGGGCTGGTTCGCGCGGGTACGCGCTTCGCCCACGATGCGCCTCGTGCGCTCGGAAACACGCTGTTGAAAGTTTGTTTTCTTCGACATGCGAGAGAGGCTGTCAGCCCCTATGAATCCTGTCAATAGCGATCCTAAAGCGGTCTAGGTTCAATGTTTTCGCGCGCTACACGTGCGCGTAGTTCTTGGACAAATTCCCAACACGGGATAACTTGCCATGGTCAGGGGTAATGGCAGAGAGCAGTTCATGAGACTTAGAGTCGCATTCTGGGCATTCGTCATCGGTCTTTTCTTGAGTCCTTTCGCCGGTACGGCGTTGGCTGGAGGCCCTGAGCCTTACAGCGGTTGGGCGTTCGACGTTGGGCGGGCAAACGAGAAGAACGATCTTAACGGGCTAACCGCGCTCAGCGCGGCTAAGCCAGAGTTCGCACGCGTCTGGTTCTACGGGCAGATTTTTGATCTGATCAACCCAAGGATACCTGAAGCTGAGCGGGCTGTACTTGGCCAGCGTTTAGCGCAGATCGCCGGAGTGCTTCGCTCCCAGGGCGATAATCTGCCGGCGCTCTACATAGACCGCATTGCGACCGGCCGTTTAGGGGCCGATGCGACGCGCTCCCGGAAGAACGTGGACGCTTGGCTGAACATGGCCCGAGTCGGTAATCTCTTGCCGGTTCGTCTGGCCACCGTCGAGGATCCGGACCTAGCCCGGGGCATCTTCTACGGCCTCATCTTCAGAGCTGACCTCGTCGGTAAGACGAAGTTTGGTTCGGCTCAGAAAGCGACCATGTTGAAGGTTGCCCAGGCGCTGGCAGAGGGCTTCGCCTTGGGTGGTGGGGATATGCAGCCTTGGACCTGCCTCGGAAAATATCACAGCGGCGCCGTACCCATCGGTCAGGCTACACACATCGAGCTGCTAGTGACCGAGGGGCTCAACGCGGTCCTTAAGCCCGATCTGGCGAAGACTAAAGTACAGCTTATGAGCGCTTTGAACGCGGCGAACTCGTCCCGCGGCGGCAGCCTATATGTAGCGTTCATCATGAATGGAGCCGCCAACGCCACCGCTTGGCTTAAGGATCAGGCGGGCGCCAGATCCCTTCGAGTGAGGGTCCTACAGGGCGTGCGTCCCCTTAAGTTACCTAAGCTGACGGCCTTGGTCGCTCGCCAGATGGTGGAAGACCATCTGGCAGACAACCAACTGGACGACATGATCCCTTACACTCGGGAGCTCCGTGAGTTAGGCCCGGTCGTCGAGGGGAACGCGAAGGCGGTCGCGACGCTGCTCACCGCCGCTAAGGCGCTGGAAGCGGCCGCGCGTGAGCGGTCTTCAGCAGGGCGTCTGCAGGCTGCCCTTAGAGTGTTGCGAGAGGCCGAGCGAGTCTATGAGTTTGTTACGAAGGACGCGCTCATCGCTCTCGGTCATATGCAGGCCGAGGTCGCTGGCCTTAGGGTTCAACAGCAACGGACTCGGGCCGAGCTGATTCGCCTCGAAGGATGGATCGCGATCCGTCGAGGTAAGTACGATGAGGCCCGCGCTGCGTTCCAGCAGGTCATTCAGGTCTATCAGACTGTTTTGGGTGATACCCTCAGCGCCGCTACGGCTCAGACCTCCCTCGCGCACAGCATCTTGGCTGCGGGTGACACCGACAAGGCGCTCGCGCAGACACAGGCTGTTCAGGCGACCCTCGGTCAATCAGGAGACCCTGTCGCTCGGGCGACAAACTATCTCGTTCAAGGGTGGGCTCGTCTTGGGCAGGGAGAGCTTGCCAAGGCATATGGAAACGCGAACTTCGCGCTGCAGGTCCTCCGAAGCGGTGGAGTGTCTGAGAGCCAGCCTAAGCTGCGTGCTCGATTGCACGCGCTGGCGGCGTCTGTCCTCGATGGAGCGGGTCTGGCCGCGGACGCGGCGGAGAGGATGGGGTATGCCCTGAGGCTCGCGCCGACAGATCGAGAGTTAGCCAGAATGGGGGCTGTCTCCAGAATCGCTGCGGGCGATGCAGATGGCGCCCTCGCGGCCTTAGAGCCACTGATGAACACGCCCCATGCACAAGTTGCGAGCATCTGGAAGGGGTGCCTATTGGTTCGCGCGGGTCGACTGGATGAAGGACTAGCGACTTTGGATGTGGTTGTTCCGCAGCTCACCTTGCCCCACCTCATGCACACGCACATCGTCGGGCGAACATGCATCACGGCGGGTTATCTGAAGAAGAATGACGTCGCCGCCGCGAGGCGAGCGTTACAGCCTGCTCGAGCTCGGATGCTCGAATACCCCCATCCCAGCCTGATCTGGAAGGTTCATGCTCTGGATGGAGAGATCAACATCAAGGAAGGTCGGCTCTTTGACGCTGCAGGATCTTGGAGACAAGCTGTCGATCGCTTCATGGACTTTCTCGGTGAGCGACCTTGGAGGGGTACTCACATCGCTTATCGTGATCTCGCGTTGCCAAGCTCTCCTGTCACAGCGCTCAAAGACCTACCCATTGTCCTAGGCAAGATCGCGAAGAAGGACTCGGCCAATATCGCCGTTCATGGGGAGGCAGCCATCAAGCTGTCGCGTTGGATTCAGCAACGCAGTATGGCTCCCTCGAACCGGGCCTTCGATGGCAATCAGGCCTCGAGTCCTGCGAATCGTCTGGTTCATGCTCAGCTTACGCGGCTTGATGAGACCCGAAAGGTGCTAGAGGATGTAGCGGTTACGCAGTCCGATAGAGCAGCTGCGAGCATGGCCTTTCGCCAGACCATCGAATTCTTTCGAGAGGCGTCTAGAGGGATGCGGGCCACCGATCCTGCAGGGTATGATTATTACGCGCCTGAGCCACGTGATGTCGTGCTCGCCGGGAACGAGGCGATGTTACGCTATCTCGTGACTGACAAGACGACTCATCTCTGGGTTGTTGGACCAGGTATCCCGACGAAACTGTATGTGCTGCCCGGGCGCGCAAAGCTCGCTCGTATCGTTGAGTCCGCAAGGGGAGTGATCAACAGCGCTCCAGCGGAGTGGGATGTCTCAAAGCGCCGCCCTAAGGATCCGAATAAGAAGGACTGGAAGACGCTCGCGAAGCCCGTGAAGACACTCCTGCCCTTTATGCGTGACAAGGCGCTGATGGAGACTCTGTCTGCGCGGCAAATACGCGTCGTACCCGATGGGCCATTGGTCAGATTCCCCTTGGACGCGCTCGTGCTCAAGGCGCCATCTCGGCGCTCCAAGGGCGCGCCTCCACAGTTCGTGGGCGGTCGTCTTCAGCTCCATTACATGATTCTCGACCAGACTCGACCCTCTGTAACCAACGGCTCAAGCAGCATCGCGCTATTGGGTGAGTTGGGCGCGTCAAGCGGAGGGTGTCCGTACGCGGCGAGTGGCGATCCTTGTGTCCAGGGCCGCGCTGGCAACATCACCGGCGCGCTCAAGGGCTCTATCGGTACGAATCAGGTCGTGGCGTCATTGGAGGGGCCAGCGCTGCAGACTGCAGGTATCCTGGCCGCGCTCAGAGCCCATCGACTCACCGTAGTCGGTGGTCCAACGGACTTGGCGACCGGCACCTTCGTCACTGCGGCGCCTACGGCGGACCAAATGCTCGGTCGACTTGGTGGTGAGCAGGTCGCGGCTTTGAAGGGGATCTCGTCGGATGTGTTTCTAGCCAACGGAGTCGGTGTCGGTCTAGAGCTTGAGCATGGAGCAGGGCTGAGGCGGCTTCACGCGAGCCTCAGAGCGGCCGGCGCGAAGACGGTTGTGCTTCGAGAGCATGGGGCAGAGATCAACCAGGCTGATTACGCGAAGCTGGGTAGCTATCTGGCTGCAGGAGCGAGCTTGCGGGACGCCTTGGGCTCGATTCGCCTCGCTGAGATGACGACTCCCTATGATCTGGAGAACGGCGGGCCGGTGAGACACCACCCCTATTATTGGGCACGGTCCATCGTTTATTCGGACAGCAGTGCGCCAGCAGAGATCGTGATTCCTGCGGTTCCTGCCGCGGC
>CALELH010000201.1 GCA_937902595.1 uncultured Myxococcales bacterium | reverse complement strand
CGTCGGGAATATCCTGGCCATCAAAGATAACCTCCAGCCTTGAATCACGCCGATACCCCGTTCGTTGTACGGTGTCGACACCGTCAGCACAGTTAAAGCCCCACCAGCCTTCGTTCGTTCTCAAGACCGCTTTAGCGCGGCGAGCGTTCGGGTGCTGTACCAGTCCTCGGAGCCAAGGGAAGACCCGATCAGCGTTGAAGATAAGTTCACTCCAGCATACCCACCCTACTGTGGACGCCACATCAGAGAGGTGAACCTGCTTTACGAAGGGGCGTTGTACATCGCAGGTCAAATCCACCTGAGCCTCGACCGGCGCTGCGCCCTCTGCCTCGAGCTCATCATCGTGATCATGCTCATGATGACCGTGGTGGTGATGACCGTGATCTTGATGGCTATGGTCCGTACCGTGCTGATACCCCGCGCGCACGACCACCGTGTCTCGTCCGGACACCAGATCGAGCGACTCCACCGCGATCTGCCCATGGTCCACCAGACCAACCAGCCGCTTGGGTGGGAAGAGCGCATTAGCCCATGCAGCGAAGGCCTGAAGCTCTGCCGGCGTCGCTAAATCTGATCGGCTGGCGAGCAAAACATCAGCCGCCTCCACCTGATCATTGACTTCATCCCTAAGAATATCTGTCTCGTAGCGCTTTGGATCGAGCAGGCAAACAATCGAACGGACATCGACCGATCCACGGATACCGTCTCGATCCAGGGTGTCGAGGATTCCGGACAGGGCTGCCAACCCCGTCGGCTCGATGAGCAATCGGTCAGGCCTTCGCTGCAGGAGCATAACGAGCGACACCTCGAACATGAGTCCAGCGCTACAACAGATGCAGCCTCCGGAGACCTCTCGGATCTCCACGCCCGTACCTCTCTTATTGCCCTCGATCGGCTCCATTAAGGCCGCATCGAGGCCGATCAAACCGTACTCGTTAACCAGAATCGCCCATTTCTCATTTTCAGGCTTTAAGGACAGGAGGTGGTTAATCGTCGTGGTCTTGCCCACACCGAGTGGGCCGGCGATCACATTGACAGGGATTGGGCGACGTTTCTTCTTATTCATAGATGCTGTTACTCAACCGAAAAAGTGCCAAAAAAACGTGCTTTGAACTTCTTATCCTCCGCTGACCTCGTTGACCGCAGCCTCAAGTTCACGGATAGCTTGAGCGAGATCGCCTTCATCACCGCAACGGAGTTATAGAGCCAAGGCCCTGGCTTGCTCGAGAGCGGCGAGGACTGCCACCGACTGTCCATCAACGAGACTCACGAAGCCACGGCAACACAGGAACACGCCGTCGCGTTCAAAGCGGCCATATGCGTCGGCCTCATCCTCCTGAGCAGCCCACGCGATCTCAGCTGGCGTCCGCCCCCCGCTTAAACCTCCACCACACTATCGCCTTAGCAGCCAACGTCACACAAGGCCCGTTAGTACAACTCGATGACACTTGCCCGAACTGCTATGTATCCTGGTCGACCCTACTTTTTACTCTCTTCCTGCTGCTTGACGAACTCTACGTCTGGCACACGGATTTTTCGGGCCTTACCTCAAAAATCGTGTGGCATTTGCTTCGGGCCACTACCTGCTCAATATGTGTGGGCCACCTCTTTCGGCAAAGAGACGATCCTGTGCTGTTCTCAGAAGGAATCCCCTGAACTACAGGACTGTGGGGCTCATTCGATGAGTGTGTTAGATCCTCGGGTGCGCAGGCCTTGGCCAGACGATTGACTTAGCAGGTATCCCACACGGAGTTCATGCCCATGAAAATACATGTGTACATCAGCCTATTTATCTTTCTCGCGGTGTCCGCGTGTTCTCCGACCAATTCAGATGTGCCACCTAGCCCAGCGAAGCAGCCAGCACTTCCCGCACAACCCGTTGATTCGAGCTTAATCAAAGGTGGTGTAGTGGTGGGCGATCGCATCACAGGCAAGGTAACGAAGACCATGGACGCGAGTGGTTACACCTATGTGTCAGTCGACGTAGGGCTCGACAACGCGGTTTGGGCGGTTGGCCCTCAAACATCGATCAAGGTCGGCGACGCTGTCGATGTGGCCAAAGGCAGTCAAATGAAACGCTTCAGAAGCAAGACGCTGAACAAGGTATTTGAGCCCATCTACTTTATCTCATCTTTCGGAAGCACGGACGCAAAGACATCTCGAGCATCCTCAGGCCCAGCCTCCATGCCCACAGCCAGACCGGCCTCTCAGCCAAGCTCTCAACCTGTAAAGGCGCTCAACTCAAAGCCACCCAAATCAGCCCCCGATATTCCGAAGGCGAAGGGTGGTTACACAGTCTCGGAGATCTATGAAAAGTCGAGCGAACTGACGTCTAAATCCATTTTGATTCGAGCGCGCGTCGTCAAATTCAACGCGGGCATCATGGGAAAAAATTGGCTTCACCTCCGAGACGGCACAGGTGACGTGGCCAACAAGACCAATGACCTCACAGTGACCAGTGACAGTACAGCGGCCGTCGGTCAGGTTGTGCTTATGCGCGGTGTCCTCGCAACCGATAAAGACTTTGGCGCAGGCTATAAATACCCAGTCATTCTGGAGCAGTCGACCCTCGTACAGGAATAGCTCAAGGCTTGAAAATAGAGTCCTCAAAGGTCTCGCCCCCCTGTTTCGGCCCCCAAAAGATCACCTGAGACAGCCCCAAATCATCAGAGGATATGGGTGACAGTCGTCCATGACGCGACCCATGACCTCTCCCAGGAGTTCATCTCAATATTCATGGGGCATCAGCTTCCTGACCTTACGGATAAAACGTCGGCGTTCCAGGACCCACGGGAAGCCCAAGCATAAAGACCCAGGCATAGAATAGAATCACCCAGCCGATGAGATAAGCCAGCGAATACGGAATCATCATGGAGATGAGCGTGCCGATACCGAGCTTCTTATCGTAGCGCATGGCGAAAGCCAAAATGAGACCAAAGTAACTCATCATCGGGGTGATGATGTTCGTCGTCGAGTCGCCAATTCGATAGGCCGCTTGAATGACCTCGGGGCTATAGCCCACGGTCATCAGCATGGGCACAAAGATGGGCGCAGTGACTGCCCACTGAGCCGAGGCGCTGCCGAGCATGAGGTTCACAAAGCAGCACATGAGGATGAATGGAATAAAGACCATCGGGCCGGTTAGTCCCCAGGTCTGCAGGAGGTCTGCGCCGACGATGGCGGTGATGGTGCCTAGGTTCGTCCATTTGAAGAAGGCCACAAACTGAGCGGCAAAGAAGACCAGCACCATGTAGAGACCCATGGAGCTCATAGCGTTGGACATCCCATCGATGACGTCACGGTCCGTCCGCATGGACCCGGTGATCCGTCCGTACACAATAGACGGTACAATAAAGAAGACGAAGATCAGCGCGACGACGCTCTTCAAGAGTGGCCGCAGGTCCTGGATGAGAGTCTCATTGTGCGCTGGGTCACGAAACCAGCCGTCCTCCGGTAATGCGAGCGCGCACAGAACCCCGAGCATCCCGAGCAGCGTTAAGCCGGCAAACTTCAGGCCCCGTTTTTCCTCATCGCTCAGCGCACCCATATCATCGGCGGCGTCTTCTACCCCCTCTTCGGCGTTGGTCGGATCGTATGGGCCTAGCTTGGGCTCCACGATGTAGTTCGTCACCAGGGTTCCCACAATCGTAATGAGAAAGGTGCTGACGAACATAAAGTAGTAGTTGGCGGTGGGCAGGACTTCGCTCGCGCCGCCAAGGGCATAGGCTGGATCGATGATCTGAGCAGCTTCGGTGGTAATGCCGGACAGAAGCGGGTCGACGGTGCCGATGAGGATATTGGCCGAATACCCACCAGACACTCCGGCAAACGCGGCCGCTAACCCAACCAAGGGGTGACGGCCCACCGAATGAAAAACGACGGCTGCCAGTGGAATCAGGACGACGTAGCCCATCTCCGAAGCCGTGTTGGACACAACCGCCGCGAAGACCACGACCGCGGTCAGCAGATTACGAGGCGCACCAAGAACCAGACCGCGGATCGCCGCTCCGAGCAAGCCGGCCCGCTCCGCGACCCCGACACCGAGTAAGGCCACCAGCACGGTTCCAAGCGGCGCAAAAGAGGTGAAGTTGGTCACCAAGCCCATGCTGATGCGACGCAGGCCCTCGGGTGTGAGGAGGCTCACCGCGCGGATCATGCCATCGACAGCTCGACCTTTAGCCCCCTCGGGCCGCGGATCCACCACCGACCACTCAAAATAGCCCGCGACGCCCGAGACCAGGAGGACCGCGATGCAGATCACGGCGAAGAGAGTCACCGGATGGGGTAGGAGGTTCCCCAACCATTCGACACCATCAAGAAATCGGGCTAAGGCGCCTCGCTTTTCGGGCTTGGATTCGCGTGTCATGCTCGTGACCCATCAAAAAATGGAGGATAAGAAGTTCAAAGTACGCTGCGCAAGTCCCCTCGCCTTATGCTCACGCGACCCCATCTGGCTACGCCAGCGAACGAGGCCCTCGCTGACTGCGGCGTCCCCTCAAAACCAGTCGGACAGAAGCGAATCCTCGCGACGGACCCACACACCAAACCCGAGCATACGGACAAGAGCCCAGCTCCGCTTTGTCACTCCGGGTGCACCGAGAAGAAGCGAGAGTTCAAAGCGGCGTTTCGGGAGTTCGTCTCCGCCTATAAAGAGGCATATCAGAGAATACTCAAACACAGTCTCAGGTTT
>CALELH010000200.1 GCA_937902595.1 uncultured Myxococcales bacterium | reverse complement strand
GGGGGGGGGGAGCCACCATCTAACGCAGAAGAATTACACAGTCTAATCATGGGAGACGGAGCACCGCGTCTTGAACACATGGCGTTTAGCGTCTGTGGTCTCGGCGATAGTGACTACGCGCATTTTTGTCAGTGCGGTAAAGACTTTGATCGCCGTCTCGCTGAGCTTGGAGGCCAGAGGGTCGCTGCTCGCGTCGATTGCGACGTCGATTTCGAAGACAGCTGGGAGGAGTGGCTGGCGGCCATTTTGGACACTGCCCCTTCGTTGGATCTCGCATCCGTTGAGCATGGTGAGCCTCCCGCTGATCTCTCAGACCAATTTAGCGTGCAAGGAGGCCAGCCCGGCGAGACCTCGACAGGGCGGAGCGACCCGATACCCAGCCCTGTCCCGCGGACCGGGAGTCACAAGATCGCGCCTCTGGGTACACGCAAGAACCCGTACTTCGCTACCGTCCTCGAGAACATCAACTTGAATGGTGTTGCTTCACAGAAAGAGACACGCCACATCGCCTTGTCGCTCAAGGACTCAGGCATGAAGTATAAGGTCGGAGACTCTTTGGGCCTCTTTCCTCGTAACTGTCCGGATCTCGTCAGGAGAATTTTGGCTGCGGTGGGCATCCCTCGAAACACCCCCGTTAAGCATGATGGGCATTGGTACACAATTCGGGACGTCCTCATCTATCGGAAGGACGTCAATCAGGTCGACCGACGGTTACTTGGGCTAGCCGCGCGGCACAGAGTTTCTTTCTTCGAGGGGCTCCTTGACGATAAAGATGCCACGAAACGGTATATCGAAGAGCACCATGTCATCGACTGTGTGCAGGCAGCTGGTATTGTCCCTGAGCCCATGGAGTTCATTCAGAGCCTTCGACCTTTGGCTCCTCGGTTATACTCTATCGCCTCGAGCCCTGCTGCCTATCCCTCCGAGGTCCACCTCACCGTCGATGTGTTGCGATATTCGATGCATGGGACTCAGAGAAAAGGGGTCTCCTCTACTTTTCTAGGTGAGCGGGCGGGACCCGGAGTCGAGGTAGCTGTCTATCTGCAGGCGACCAAAGAGTTCCTGCTCTGCGATGAATCGACCCCCATCATCATGGTCGGGCCGGGTACGGGGATCGCTCCATTTCGGGCCTTTCTATTGGAGCGTGAGGCGACGGGGGCGTCAGGGCAGTCCTGGCTGTTCTTTGGATCGCAACATGAGGCGACGGACTTTCTTTATCAAGAGGAGCTTCGCGGGTGGCTTGATGACGGGTTACTCGCGCGACTTGATACGGCTTGGTCCCGTGACCAGACCCAGAAGATCTACGTTCAGGATCGGATGTTCGAGAATGGGGCGTCTATCTATCGATGGCTGGAGACCGGAGCATCCCTCTATGTATGTGGAGATGCCTCGAGAATGGCTAAGGATGTCGAAGCGACCCTGCTACGGATCATACAGGTGTTTGGGCGTCGCAGTCGGAAGGCCGCTCAGGTCTATCTAGACACCTTAGGCAAGGCCGGTCGATACCTTCGAGATGTATACTGAGGCCCGGGCGTCGCGGTGGGTTTAAGCGGTGGTCAAGGCCTGATATTTCAGCGTTTCCCTTCTAAAGAGACTTGTCTTATCGGCTCTCTGAGGCGCATAGTGCCTGCCTAAAGGGAGGTCCATCATGCTTGTTCCGAACATTGACCCGCACGCGCTCGCGGCGGAGCTATCAGGCTATCATCTCATTGACGGCGCGCTTGTACCTGCTTCGAGCGGAGAGCGGTTTAACGTACTCAACCCTGCTACAGGTGATCCGATGGGTTATGCGGCGGCGGGGGATGCTGCGGACGTAGAGGTCGCGGTCGAGAGTGCGAGTCGCGCTCAAAAAGTCTGGGCGGCAAAGACCGCGCGTGAGCGAGGTAAGCTCGTCGCAGAGTGTGGCCGTTTACTTGAGCAGCATGTCGAAGAGCTAGGTCGTTTGGTGGCGCTCGAGTCGGGTAAGGCCCTGCGTACTGAGAGTAGAGTTGAGGCGTCGGTTCTCGCGGACGCGTTCATCTACTTTGGGGGGCTAGCCTCAGAGCTTAAGGGCGAGACGATTCCCTACAATAATACATCCATGACGATGACTGTACGTGAGCCCGTGGGGGTCGTTGGGGCGATCATTCCCTGGAACGTGCCTATGTATCTGATGGCGCTCAAGGTCGCCCCCGCGCTCGTCGCAGGAAACGCTGTTGTCGTAAAATCGGCAGAAGAGGCGCCTCTGTGCTGCCTTCGAGTATGTCAGCTGTTGAACCAGATTCTGCCGCCGGGCTTGTTCAATATCCTCTCGGGCGATGGGCCCACTTGTGGAGGCCCGCTCGCCGCGCACAAGGATATCGCTAAGATTACCTTCACGGGATCCGTAGAGACGGGCCGGATCATTCATAGAGCTGCAGCTGAGAAGCTCGTTCCAGTTACCCTAGAGTTGGGTGGAAAGAGCCCGATGGTGATCATGGGCGACGCCGATCTTGAACGCGCCGTCGATGGCGCTGTCACCGGGATGAGGTTTACGCGCCAAGGCCAGAGCTGTACCGCGGCGAGTCGAATCCTTGTCCATCGGAGCTTGCACGATGAGTTCATCGAGCGCTTGTCCGCTCGTGTCGACGCGATGCGCATCGGTGATCCACTCGATGAAGCGACAGACATCGGTACGATCGTGTCGCCAAATCAGTTTGAGCGGGTCGCATATTATCTCGAGAAGGCGCGGGAGACGGCGGGCGCGAACATCCGAGAGTGCTCTGCTCTCCCGACTGACCCGAAGCTCTCCAAGGGCCTCTTTGTCCGGCCGGTCATTCTAAGCGGTGTGACAAATCAGCATCAGGTCTGCCAGGAAGAGATCTTTGGTCCGGTCACTTGCGTCATCCCGTTTGATACCTACGAAGAGGCGATTCACATCGCGAATGACACGGAGTATGCGCTGGCTGCGACGATCTGGACGCGAGATTTGAGCACCGCGATGCGTGGCGTCAACGAGCTACATGCTGGATTTGTGCAGGTGAATCAGAATGTGGTCGTTCAGCCTATGCTTCCGTACGGTGGGTTCAAGAGTTCAGGGATCGGTAAAGAAGCCTCCCTCGACTCGATGCTTGAGCACTTCACTCACCGCAAGACGGTGATCATCAATATGGGGTGATCCGCCATCGGATTGTCCATGGAGCCTGCTGAGACCCTCTCTTGGAGAGGAGAGTCACAGCAGACCTCCCATGTATATGGTGAGCCAGAGGCCCGCAGACCACACACTCGAGTGGATCTGTCACATGTAGTTGGCCCCTTCGAAAGTCAGCGGTGCTAGACCACTGGACCCTTAGACTCCATCTAGGGTAGGGCCCTTCGGATGGCTGCGCAGTCCGTGTCATCTGAGAGCGTCTGTAACGTAAACGAGGCCTCTTCAACTTGAAACTGTGGCATGTTTCCGTCCAAGAGGGCTGTTTGCGATGGATTACACTCATCTCCCTCGGGTGTGAGACATCCAAAGGAGCGTTGATCGAGGCTCAGGTTCGCTGTGCCCTCGGCTCGTCCGCAGCTCGTGAGCATACCCTCAAAACCGATGATGTTTCGCATACCCAAGAATATGCGGTTGGCGCGGAGACTCGGGTTGAAAGCTGCGATACGAGGATTGCTATAGCCCGCGCCCATGGCGGCGTAGCTTGTAACCCCTGGGTAGCCGTCATTGTCATGATCTATGGCGCGCATATTGCTGCTGGAGGTAGGCCAGCTACCCATTGGCTCAGAGAGCTCGGTGCCTAAGAACATCGCGGTCGGATCAACGGTCAGTATGCTTCCTGGTGCGCGGCCCGACAGTCGCAGAGAGAGAGCAGTTCTGGGACCACTTAGCCAAGCATCGGCTGGGATCACAGTGCCGTGGGTGTCGCCCCCTGCTAAGGGCTTGGTGTGAAAGTCTGGGACGTCGACTTCACAGACGTGACCTGACGCTATAATGACCTCTCCATCGTCATTGATCTCTGACTTGAACCAGATCTCGAATGTTCCTTCACCTGGCTCCATGGCCAGACTACCCGGCCAGCTCACCTGAGCTAGGATCTTTACAGCGGCCGTCCCCTCGAGTTGACACTCCTGATTCGGTGTATCCTCATCGCGGGTGTCATCTCCATCTTCTCTGACAGGATCGTTCTCATCCATCGGTGGGGGAACCACAGGCTCTCGATCACCACTACTGTCGGTCGGTTCTCCTGAGATGGGAGGCTCTATGTCGCCCGTCCCTGGGTCTCCAGGCCCGCCATTCGACTCAGGTGTTCCATCCATGTTGTGGACGCCATCAGCGGTATTAGACGTTGGCTCTGTGCTCTCATCGATCTCTGGACTTGCGCAGCCCGCCGCGAACATCATCGTTATGACGGTCAATAGGCGTAGGGCCTTAAGGCTGTAGTCTGCTCTTCGCTTCATAATGCTCTCCATTCTGTGATTCATCTCAGGGTTAACGATTTTTTTGACCATGTGTCTTTACTGCACACAGTTCACTCTACTGCAATGTGTGTACCAGTCGGTACATTTATGTCAATCTCTTTAATATTGAGTGTTTAGTGTTTGGTAGAACTGTCGGTCATACTGATTGTGAGTCATTTCTGACTCGGTTTTTTTCACAGTGTGTGCTGTTTGTAGCTCAGGTGTGGACATGATTGAGTGAAGACTGCCAGGCCGCAGCCATACGATATTCTAGTTTGCTCTTTATGATTGGTCCGGCATTGGCGATTGTATGAATCGCAGCGCTGCGTGTGTTTGGACTAGCGAGCAAGAGGTCTGAGTCTTGAGTTTAGAGGGAAAGACATCGGTGGACCCATTCATCGGACGCCGACTGGGCGGAAGATTCGAGCTCGTCGCTTTTATCGACGCTGGCGGCATGGGTAGAGTCTACGAAGCGATCCAGCATCCGCTGAATCGTCGCTGCGCAGTGAAGATTCTAGACATGCGAGATGCCTATAGTGAGGCAGCGCAGAAGCGATTTTATCGTGAGGCATGTGTCTCGGCCCGTTTGACTCACCCCAACACCGTCAAGATCTTCGACTATGGCCATGAGGACGACGGAATCTATTTCATCGCGATGGAGTTCTTGGTCGGGGAGTCCCTCAGGCACCTCAGCGATCGTGAGGGGGCCTTGCCACCTGATCGCGCGGCGCACATCTTGAGACAGATCTGCTCTGCTCTGTCCGAAGCCCACGAGAGCCAATTAGTTCATCGCGATTTGAAGTTGTCGAACATCTTTCTGACGACCCACGGCGACAATACTGATTTTGTTAAGGTTTTAGATTTCGGTTTGGTCATCGAGTTGCTGTCTGATGACCGGGTGACTCGGAGCGGTATCGCCGTTGGATCACCGATGTTTATGTCACCTGAACAGATCTCGGCAGAAGAGATCGACGCACGTACAGACGTCTATGCGCTGGGCGTGG
>CALELH010000199.1 GCA_937902595.1 uncultured Myxococcales bacterium | reverse complement strand
CTGGGCGACGTATGTGACGAAGTCCGTGACCGCGTCATCATCACTCTAGAGTGGCCAGCAGCAGACAACGTGGATCTCGATCTACACGTCGTCCACCCCAGAGGGACCTATGACTCCGCGCTCGACTGCTTCCATGATAATCGTAACCCTGGCTGGTGCGACCCTGGACTGGACCGAGACGCGACCGGCGGTGAAAACGGGACGAGAGAGGTCATCCGAATGGCTGCACCAGAGGCGGGCCTCTACACCATCGGTGTCGAGCTCTTTCGGGGCCCTACGTCAGGAACACTGACCTTGGAATGTGGCGGAGAGCGCCGAGTCATCGGACCACAGCGTCTAGAACAAGAAGAGGACGCACCGAGGCCGATGTGGGAGGTTCTTCAGTTCAACCCAGCCGACTGCAGCGTCCAGATCTTGAATCAGTTCCACGGCTTCGAGTGTGATCGACGTGGTAATAACTGCGAATGCGAAGACTGTGTGGCCGGACCATGCAACGGCGAGAACTGCCCCAACGGGGGCTGCAACGTCGAGACGGGCGAATGTCTGGATCTCTGCGCTGAAGCAGACTGCGCTGATGACAGCTTCTGCAATCCGGAGACGGGCGAGTGCATTGGCCGCGACATCGCCAACTGCCAGGCCTGCGAGGACGAGTCCGATTGTCCTGCTGGCTACTGGTGCATTCGCTTCAACGATCGTGGTGGGGAGGTAGGACGCTACTGTGGTGCAGGTTGCGAGGACGATGTCTGTCCCGATGACTTCCGCTGCGTCGATCTCCAACGAAATGGTCGTGAAGTGCGCGCCTGTGCTCCTCAAGAGGTCGAGCAGTGCTTCGAATGTCGTGGCGATGAGGACTGTGAGGGCGATCTCAACGTCTGTCGCGATAACGCGTGTCTTGAGGTGAGTTGTCGCGGGGATGATGACTGCGAAGGTGACCTCAACATTTGCATCGATGACAACTGCGTCGAGGTGCAGTGCCGAAATAACGAGGACTGCGAAGGTGGTCTTACCTGCCAGGATGGCGAATGCATCGATATCCCTGGCGCGGACCGTGAGGTGAGTTCATGGGGCGATGACGGGAGCGACGCGCCAGACTGCCGAAATGATGATGACTGCACTGAAGACGAGACCTGCTATCGAGCGGGCCCTATCTCTCTATGCTATCTGAGCTGTGGGGCTGACTTACTCTGTCCTGAGGGCTTCTTCTGCTGCGATAATCGGGATCCCCGCAACGGCGACTTCTGTGTGAATCCTGCAAGTGGCTGGCGAAACGCCTGCCGGAACGCTCCTTAAGCGGAATAGGGGCCGGGGCGTCTGCTCCGGCTCCGTACTCCGCTCTCGCCTTCTGAATAAATCGTCAATGGTGCAAAACCATGCCCTCGATCTCTGCCAGCCACCTGTAGAAAATAGGCCAGTTTAATCGCCCCTTAGGTTTGTGTGGAGATCCTAGCAGCCAGCAAGGTCCGACCCGGCCAGATCGCCGAATGCCTCTCTGAGATCGGACGGCATGATCCCCTGATCGTGCCGCCAAGATCAGGGTCCATGGTAGGCCACTTTCGGGCAGCCCTAATCGACAATAAGGTCGTCGGTATCGGGTGGCTGTATCGCCAAGGACCGCGAGCTGAGATCGACGTGCGTGTCATCCCTAAATATCGTCGTGCTGGCGTCGGCGGCGCCCTCTTCGATGCCTTAACAGAGGGCTTTAATGGTGCGGTTCACGCGGGGTGTGACGCCGGGCAAAAGGCGGCTCAGAAGTTCGTTGAATCCCGTGGGTTCTCGCTCATCGAGATGCTGTTCGCACAACGCTGGGATGGGGAGCTATCCGACGTCCCTCCCGCCTTTGGCAGCGTCACCCTGGACATAGACGGTGACGTCATGGACGCGGTGGAGCTGCTCGATGAAGCATATGGGCAGTCATGGAGTGCACCTGCTTTCACCCCAGCAGACCTTCAACGAGAGGATGTGGACACGTGGTTCGCACGACGCGAAGACGAGCTCTGCGGCGTACTTGTCGCCCGGCGATCCGGAGACAGCTGGTGGGTCGGAGGCTTGGGCACCCGTCCAAATTTACGTGGACAGGGGATCGGCAGAGCGCTGCTCTGCAAGACGATGACCTTGGCCGCCCAACAGTCCCGCGGCGTCGTGCTCCTCGTACCGGCTGATAGCGAATCAGTCTTGCGGTGGTCAGCAGGACTCGGTTTTTGGACCTACCGCAGCTGGGCTCATTATTATCGACCGCGGTCCGATGCGGGTTCGTAGGATCCACCGATTCGGTCCAAGAGCCCCGTAAGCTTCGACTCGATCGAGTCCTGGCACCAGACATATAATGTCGAAATTCCAAAGTTTTCCACTACCCGTTCAGCCTGATTCGTACTACTCGGTTACGCACGTCTTGCTTGAGGTTGCCTCCGAATACGTCGGCTCCTTCGGCATCAAGTAATCGTCTGTCGCAAAGAAGGGAGTAGGCATGCGCCTCATTCCAGGGATCTTGATCACTTTATTGTTCGTCTCAGTGGGCTGCCAAAAAGAGTCAGACTCATCACCCGATGAGGCCGATGCGACGATGAGCCCTGCCGATATGGGCGCAGGAGGACCCAGCGGTGATTTAGGCCTTCCACCCGAGGACATGGGCGCCCCGACAGGGGATGGTACCATTGTCAGCTCCAGCTGTGATGACTCCAACATTACAGACCTAAACGCAGCAGCGATGATGGACGATGAAGGAAATCTCTTCCTAGAAGATCGGCCCAGCGGGCGCGCTGAGTTTGCGGGCTCCTGCGGAGGGGATGGAAACGAACGCGGCTACCGTTTTTCAGCGCCTGAGGCGGGAACATGGACCTTCACGATTGCCTCCGAGGTCGACGGTCTCGATACGGTCATGTATGCCCGAACGGACTGCACAGACTCAGAGTCAGAGATTACCTGCAATGATGACCAGGTGCCGAATCAGGTTCTCCTGAGTCGAATTCGACTTGATCTTGAGGCGGAGCAGACGGTCTTTGTCTTCGCGGATATGTATGGCGGCGCTGGTGACGCGTACACCCTAGAGGTTCGACGAATCCCAGTCGTTGAGCTTGACGCTGTCTGCGATGGGGCTGGCCAGTCCGTCGCATGCTCCATAGGCGCCTTTTGTCGAGTTGACCCTGCTGGCGACTCCAATGACGGCGTGTGCGCTCCAGATGGTCCCGCGGTCATCGATGAGGTCTTGGCCTTCCGTAACGGAAATGGACTTAGTCTGCAGATCAACGCCCAAGACACCGGCGCTGATGTCGTCGGTGGTCGTCTTCAATTGTATCAAGGGGAACAGCGGATCATTCTCGATCCAAGCCAGAACGCTGACACATTCATCATGAATCCCATCGACTCAGTGTTCGGGCAAACGAGCTTCGCCTACCGATATCGGGCCGATGTCTTCGAGAGTTGGCCAGAGACCACCGCTGTCCGCGTCATGTTGATCGATAGCCAAGGGAATGAGAGCGAATGGTCAACAGTCGATGTGGCCGAGGCGCCCCTGGCGGGGGGTAATACCTGCGACCAATACCGAATCATGGACCGATGCCCTGAAGGGCGAGCCTGCCTCGACCCCGAAGGCGACTCCACGTTCTCTTGCGTTGTAACCACCGCCCCAACGATCCGAACCGCCAAGGGCTATTACGATGAAGAGGCCCTACTGATTGGCTTCGAGGTCGACGGCCAAGATCCTGATGAAGACGTGTCACTCCTAAACCTTGAGTTACTGGGCGAGGACGATTCGGGCATCGCGAGCGGCACGATCCCGTTTCAGAACGTTCAATCAGCGGATGGTGCCTATTCGGCACAAGTGAGTTTCCGCCTCGCCCAAGACTTTGGGTTCTCCAAGGTTAGGATCAGCGTAATCGACGCAGAAGGCATGAGCAGCGACACCCGAGAGCTCCCGGGCCTACGGCCACCTCGCACCGCCGAAGCGGATGATCAATGTGACCCATTAGGTGCTCGCGCCCGCTGTGAAGAGGGTCTTTATTGCTTCCCCGCCATCGAAGGTGACGCACCAATATGCGGTCAGCCGGAGGCCAGCTGTCCCATGAACTGGGGCGACATCCTCCCCCTTGAAGGTGATGGACCAGAGTGGCGAGTCGAGGGAGATCTCGCGATGAGCCGAAATGTGACGAGCGGTTCATGCGGCGGTGGGTCGGGTCAAGGTATCTACCAGTTCACCGCGCCTCTAGATGGAACCTATAGCTTCGTCGCCAACTCGACGGCGGGCGGCTCCGATCCAGTAATTTATGCGAGAACTCACTGCCAGTTTGGCGCTGATTACCCCGAGTTTGAGCTGGCATGTAGCGACAACCACAGTCGATACACCAGAGCAGGGTTGATCAGAGTCGAGTTAACCGCCGGCGAGAGTATCTACGTATTCGTAGACGGCGCTCGGGACGACGAAGGGTCCTGGAGGGGACCGTACACCCTCGTCGGACGTAAATTACCCTAGTTCGACTCCACGCCAGCCCCCACTGACCTCGTCCCCTACGGGGACGGTGACCTAGAAAATTATTACCCTTCAGACTGGTTCGGCTTGCTATGGCTAGCTGAGGTCAGTTAACGTCCGGCGTTTGCACGGCCGGACAGCCGTGCTCTGGGGCACAATGGGAAGCACCCACTATCGATTCATCGGTTTCTTCGACACGAAAGGTTGAGACCATAATGAAGAGCATTCTAAAGAGTTCGTTTCTGGTCGTGGCGTTGGCCGCGGTTGGTCTGTATGGCTGCGGTCAAAAGAGTAGCAGCGGCGGTGACGGTGCTGGCGGCGCTGGTGCAGCAGGCGGCGCTGGTGGTGCGGGCGGAGCGGGCGCTGAAGGCGGCGCTGGTGGTTCCGGTGCAGCAGGCGGCGCTGGTGGTGCTGGTGCAGCAGGTGGCGCTGGTGGTGCTGGTGGCGCTGGTGGCGCTG
>CALELH010000198.1 GCA_937902595.1 uncultured Myxococcales bacterium | reverse complement strand
TAGGGAGCCGCGTCCGCACGCCATTGGGGAGCGTTGTGTCCAAGAGGCCGCCCTGAGGAGTGTTCAGCTGTGGATCGCTGAAGAGGTCTTCCGGGCGCGCGATGGGCGCAAATGGGACTCCGGCGCGTTCACAGCGACTCATGGCCTCGCCATGCGAAAGTCCCGCGAACATGGCCTCGACCTGGGGCAAGAACCACTCTGCGGCGTCGATGCGAAGATTGTTCGTCTCGAGTCGTGGGTCCTCCAGCCAGTCTGTGCGCTCGAAGGAGCGGCAGAAGTGTCGCCATTGTTTGTCGCTGATGATCCCGACGAAGAGCGGGGTTTCATCGGCCGTCTTGAAGACGCGGTAGATCGACCATGCGCTCACCCGCGCTGGCATCGGTGGAACCGGGCCGTCGCTGACCGAGGCATAGGCCATGTGTTGGCCCATAAAGAAGGCGGTGGTCTCAAAGAGCGCGCTCTTGATGTATCGGCCCTGGCCGGTGCGCTCGCGATCAAAAAGAGCTGAGAGGATACCGAGGACCCCAAACATGCCTCCACCGATGTCAATGACTGAGCTTCCTGCGCGGAGGGGTTGACCAGGAGGGCCAGTCATATAGGCGAGGCCCCCCATCATCTGAACCACCTCGTCCATGGCCGTGCGAGATTCGTATGGCCCAGAGAGGAACCCCTTGAGCGCACAATAGATCAGGTCGTCGCGTTTAGCTTTGCAGGCCTCATACCCAAACCCAAGCCGATCCATGGTGCCCGGTCCGAAGTTTTCAACGATGATGTCCGTCGTTGGAATGAGACGGTCGAGTATTTCACGGCCGTCTTCGCTCTTTATGTCGAGAGCGAGGCTCTTCTTGTTGCGATTGAAGAAGGCGAAGTAGCCACTGCCCATACCCTTGAGCCTCCGGGTCGAGTCGCCGTGTGGTGGCTCGATATGGATCACCTCGGCGCCCAGGTCAGCGAGGATTAAGCCCGCCGAGGGGCCCATCACCGCGTGAGTAAACTCGAGCACCCGTATGCCCGCTAGGGGGAGGGCTGATTGAGAGGGGTCAGGGTTCATGTGTAGCCTCTTGGGTATACCCGCCCTCTGATCGCATGAAGGGGACGAGGCCGCCCTTCTCCAGAATGCGGAGCATCACGGGTGGCGTGGGGGTGCAGTCGAATCGTCGGTTGCTGGTCTGATTGGTAATCACGCCGGTCGCGAGGTCGACGCTGAGTACGTCGCCCATCTTTGCTTCCAGGCTGGGGGCCTCAACAACGGGCAGCCCAATGTTGATGGCGTTGCGATAAAAGATGCGGGCGAAATAGCGGGCGATGACGACGGACACGCCCGCGACCTTCAGGGCGATGGGCGCTTGCTCACGGGAAGAGCCGCAGCCAAAGTTGTCTCCACCGACCAGGATGTCACCCTGAACAAGACGTTCGCGGAAGCTCGGGTCTAGGTCTTCCAAAACGTGGGCCGCGAGGGAGCTCAGATCGAGGGTCTTTGTGTATTTGCCGGGGATGATCCGGTCCGTGTCGACGTGATCGCCGTACACATGGGCCCGACCAGTAAAGGTGGTCTGCATGGACTACTGTCCTCCGGTGAGTGGATGGATGATGTGGCCGGCGAGGGCCGACGCCGCGACGGTGGTCGGAGAGGCCAGGTACACCGACGCGCTCGGGTTACCCATTCGGCCACGGAAGTTGCGGTTACCGGTAGAGATGACCGTCTCTTGGGGACCAGGGACACCGTTGTGCGTTCCGACGCATGGCCCACAGCCCGAGGGAAGGAACGTCGCTCCGGCCCGGGTCAATATCTGAGCTGTTCCGTCCATCATGGCTTCAAGGAAAACCTCCTTGGACGCCGGGGCCACCATGAGCCTCACCGTCGCCGGGATTTGCTTGCCTTCGAGCACCTCTGCAGCCGCGTGTAGATCCTCAAGTCGCCCGTTTACGCATGTCCCGATGAAGGCGACGTCAACCGGAGTGCCCACGACCTCCGCTAAGTCCGTGACTTGGTCTGGCATATGAGGCCGGCTGATCTGTGGCAGCAAGCTTGAGGCGTCGAAGCGCAAAGTCTTTAGGTATACAGCGTCGTCATCTGGCAGTAACCCCTCCGTCACCTCCGACGGAAGATCCAGGCCCGCTGGGTGTACGATCCCGGCCTTAGCGCCCATCTCTATCGCCATATTGGCTAGGGTCATCCGGCTGCTGAGGGTGAGCTGTTCGATGGCGGGACCTGCGAACTCCAGCGCGTGGTAGGTCGCCCCTGAGAGCCCAACGCGCCCCACGATGGCTAGGGTTAGATCTTTGGCGCTCAAGCCCGGACTGAGGGTGCCGTCTACCCAAATGCGGATAGTCTGTGGGACCCGCATCCATATTTGTCCTGTGTGCATAACCGCGGCGAGGTCCGTTGAACCGACCCCGGTCGCGAAGGCGCAGAGGCTCCCGTAGGTGCAGGTGTGGGAGTCGGCGCCTACGAAGAGCATGCCTGGCTCTACGTGGCCTTGTTCCACCATCAGTTGATGACAGATCCCGGCTCCCGCGTCGTAGAGAGGGCACCCATGCTCAGCGGCGAAGTTTCTCATCAGCGTGTGCAGCGCAGCGATCCGCTCATTGGGAGCAGGCGCGGCGTGGTCGATGACGAAATAGCAGCGCTCTGGATTCCAAATTCGACCCCCACCCATCTCCTCAAAGGCCTTGATGGCCAGCGGGGCGGTGGTGTCACTGGCCATGACGGCGTCAACATCTGCCACGATGAGGGCGCCGGCTCTCGCGATGCCCTCTGTATGTTGGGACAGAATCTTCTCTGCGATTGTAAGGCCTGGCATTAGGCGATCCTCACGTCAGGGTTCTCGAGC
>CALELH010000197.1 GCA_937902595.1 uncultured Myxococcales bacterium | reverse complement strand
TCGGAGTGCCGCGCTGATGCACCGAAGTGGGTGATCAGTGAGCTACTCGACTGCAATGACCAAAACCCCGACATTCACCCATTCATCACTGAGCGATGCGATGGGCGAGACGAGAACTGCAATGGAGCCATCGATGAAGGTTTCAGAGTTGGACAGCCCTGCACCCAATGCGGTGGTGGTGTGTTGGAGTGCTCGGTTCAAGATCCATTTCAGGTAGTCTGTAGCACTCTCCCAGGTCAGTCTTCTAACGTCTCGAGCGATGTGATTGAGATCTGCGATGGACAAGACGATGACTGCGATGGTCAAGTCGACGAACGATGCCGACTCAACGCACCCGAAGGCACCGTTTTTGAGCAAGTCGCCCTCTGCGACGACCAACTCTATGCTCTTCAGGACGACAACATAACGCGCCAGCGCATCGACGAATATGAAGCTCCCGAGGTCCTCAAGAGTGACGTGATCCGCGGCCGACACCTGAGCTGTGGTGTGGGCGGGCTCGCGTGGCTGGAGGCTGAGACATGTTTGGATGTGCTCAACGAACCATCTCGCTGTACTGGAACCGTATGGATTAGACCTGCGGAGGGAGCGCCCCGAGCGGTGACTGGACTCGGCAGCTATGGCGCACCCATCGTGACAAATGGCGCCATTTATTTTCACTCGATCGTAGAGGGGACGCCTTACATTAACCGCCACACCTTTGATGATGAACCGCCGCAAGTCGTGATGAGTAATGCGAGCGATCCAACACCACCCAATGAGAACTCAGAGATCATCGTTCGAAGCTGGGATGAAGGTGAACGTCCTCGGATAAAGCTCCGATCAATCGATGATCCAGGACGGGAAGCGGTGGTCGGAAATCCCCGGTCAGGGGCCTTCGCTCCCATAGCCAATGAGCGATGGGTCGTCTGGATAACCGGCGAGCAACAACGGAAGATCTGGGCCGTTCCTGTCTCAGACCTGAGTAATGGTGGATTCGTCGCCGTCGCGGTCGACGCCGGTCGGCTGACCTCGGTGAAGATTATCGAGGACACAATCTTTTTTCTTAACAAGGGCACAGTCCAGACAGATCTGGAGAGCTTCAACCTCAAGTCAGGGCGCCAAAGCATCATCTCGAGCGGTAAGTTTCCAGGTGACGCATACTCGGTACAACCGGGGTACATCGCCTGGATTCAAGAAGAAGACTCCACCACAGCTCTGCGCGTGTTCTCCAGTCCCACTGAAGACGTGAGCGAGTGAACGCGCGCCTCGATAAAGAAGGGTAAGATTCCAGTTTCCGTTCTCCGTCGGATGGGATCGTTGACTTCGACGCACCGACCGGCTTAGCTTTCGCGCTTAAGGTGGAAGTGAACCTCTGTGGAGGAGAAGTAATGAGGTCGTTCATAAGGGTATTTAGTTTGGTGTTCGTGGCTCTGGCCCTGTGCTCTGGTACAGCGCTGGCGTTGGGGACGTTAGTCACACAAGAAGGCACGAACGTCACCGCATCTCGGACGTTGATTGTTCGCCATGCGGAGCGCATCCAAATCGCGACTCAGGTTAAGTATGGTGCCGCGACGGACAACATGATCTGGCTGATCGCGATTCCAAATTTCAATCGTCCGATCGATGAGGGTGTTCGAGTGGAGGCCTTCGCGAACGACGCGCTCAGCGAGCTCGACGCGCTTTCACGGCCCAGTCTCGCGGGTCAATGCGATGATGAGCCCAATGGAATGACCCAGGAGATCCTGCAGGCCGAGAGCTTCGGCCCGGGGCTCGATATGCGACCGGCAACTCAATTCTATTCCGCTGCAGAGATCGAGGCGGGAGAGCTAAATGAGTACATCACCGGACAGGGGTTCGAGATCAGCGACTCGCTCGCGGACAACATCTCTCAAGTTGTGAACCAAAACTTCATGTTCGTCAGCGTGCGCCTGAACATCGGCGATCTTGGAGTCCCAAGAGTCGATCCCATCATCAGCGTGTCATACCCCGCTGACCGTGGCAGCAATCAGAAGATCGCCCTAAGACCACTGAACGACGTCACTGGCGAGATCGCAGACATCTTGATTTGGGTACTGGACACAGAGGGTGCGCAGATGAATCTCGCCACAGAGCCGATGCCCTTCGAGGAAGTCGAGTTCATCTCCTCCAATGAGACCAATTACACCGCTGCCTTCGACAGCTTCGTCGGGGTGCGTCAGACCCAGATGTTTGTTGTGGAGAACGCCGGAGCCATCGACCAACAGAGCATCGCAGATGAGATGTTGTCTACAGCGATGAGCGAGAGCGGATCGACGTATCTCACCCGGATGCGCGCGCGAATGCTGCCCGCTGCGTTACGTGCCAACGCAGCCTTCGTCACCCTCCGAGGATCGAACGCTGCCGGATACGATCGAACACACACCGTCCAAGGGTTTAACTGCGCGACCGCTATGCCGGACAGCGGAATGGATGACCCCATGAGCGACGGTGGCGTGGCCGCAGACGGTGGTGAAGACAGCGATGGCGGCGTCACGCCCATCACTCGCGGTGATGGCGGTCTCGCCATGGATGGTGGCTCCACCGGTGGTAGCGCCAGCGGCGGTTGTCTCGCGAGCGCCGGCACCTCGAACCTCCCCTTCGTATTCTTGTTGCTGCTTTTAGTGGGCCTCCCGCTCACGACCCGACGTACTCGTCGATGAACGGAAAATAATGAACGACCCGATGAATGAAGTCGGTGGCCTGGCCCTTGGAGCCTGGCGACCGGAGATCCATGCCGCTCTCATTAGCTTGGTTAATGAGCACGGAATTAACAGTGAGAATTATGATCCCGAGCGCCCGCCGCTCGCGGCAATCGACTGTGACGGCACACTGATCTGTAATGACATCGGTGAAGCCATGATGCGGTATATGATCACTCGCCGGCGTCTCAACACGGACCGCGGCTTCTGGAACACCGTCATCCCAGAGCGGATGGGTCGTGACGCGCTTCAGGCTGCCTATAAGGCGGTCGCTGGCCGTAGCGACAGCGAAGTACACGACACCGCTGCTTACCGCCGTTACCGCGCGGGCATGCTCAATGTGTACGAGAACCTGAGACGAACGAACTTCGAACACGCATATGTCTTCGCGGCTCAGCTCCTGCGTGGATTGCACGAGCGTACGGTCTCGGACCTCGTCGAAGAGGTTTTAGATTATGAGCTCGATCGGCCACTGGGCAATGAAGACATCGCCTCCGGCCCCCCATTTTCTGGGGTATCAGTTCCGACTGGGATCAGCGTCTTCAACGAGATGATAAATCTCCTTCAGGTCTTGGACGCATATGGATTTGAGACCTGGATCGTGAGCAGCTCGAACGCGTACATCGTCAAAGCGCTCGCCCGACGTTGTGGTCTCCCTGAGGAGAGAGTGCTTGGACTAGAACTCCAAATGCAGTCCGGCCGATACACGGATCTCGTGTCAGACCCAGCGCCGATCGGCGAGGGTAAGCGAGAGCTCTTCCTCGACACGGTCGGTCGAAGCCCCGTGCTCGCCATCGGTGACTCGATCAACGACTATGAGCTCTTAGAGAACTGTGAAGGTCTCTCACTCGTCATCGACGGTGGAGATGAAGAGCTCGCGGCTCGCGCTGAAGAGCATGGCTGGTTTATTCAGAGTGATCTAACCGTCTAACGACGAGTCTCCTCACCCCTTGCGGCGACCGGTAACCATCGAATAGATGATGCACCCTGATGCACTAAGTATCAGGGTGACCGCTCCCATGAGCAGCGCCGGACCAAGCGTCGCTAAGACTCCCATTAGGACCCCACCAACAGAGTGACTCGCGTCCACTTGATTCATCAGCGCCAGGCCACCTGTATCCAAGAAAAGAAGGACGCTCGGCATAAACGGTGCCGGCACCTCTGAGACCATACTCGTCAGTCCGGGTCCCATGGTGGAGCTTCCGACTCGAGTCGTAAGCTCCGTTCCGATGTACCATGCTGGAAAGAGCACAATCACAAGGCTGACCGCCGTGAGCGTCAGGGTGGCCAGCAAGGATCCAATGATCCGCGCTCCTTGCAGCTTCAGCAGCTCCAAGAGGCGTTTGAGCGTCTCGAGAGCGGCGGTGCGCTCATTGTAGACCACAGGCACGTAGATCGGCAGACTATAGGCGAGCGAGACCACTGCGAGTCCCCCGATCAAACTGCACAAAACAGTGACGGGGGTGAGCGCTCCCCAGAGGGGTGCCCCGACGAAGGGAACTCGACCTAGAAACCCCACGAGGGCCTCTAGAATCACGGTCGTCGCGACGACCGCGAT
Source organism: uncultured Myxococcales bacterium (assembly GCA_937902595.1). Taxonomy (GTDB): domain Bacteria; phylum Myxococcota_A; class Bradymonadia; order UBA7976; family UBA1532; genus UBA1532. The sequence goes on along the minus strand of CALELH010000197.1, from coordinate 7,916 downwards.
GAACGCCAAAGGCGTCCCTAATACGGACTGAATCCAGTTCTTGGTCCACTGAATCGCGTCGCCCAAGGAGACCGGTCGCTCCTCTATGAGATCCGTATGACAGATGACGGAACAGATTGCGCTCACAAGGATGAAGAGACCTAAGAAGATGACCGCCGCTAAGAGCGAGAAGAGGGTGCCCAGACCTGAGTTTCGGGTCCCTGCCCACATGGAGAACCAGCTGATGAGGCCATGAATCATCAAGATGGACCAGACCCCCACTACCGCGACCAAAAACCGGCGGCCATCAAACACCGCGGTCAAAGCCAGCGGTAGGTCACGCCAAGTCCACCGTTCTTGCGAAAAGTCGCCGGTGTTGTCCTGACCCGTTGGGCCGGAACGCTCGGCGGGCGCGGGCGTCGGCGCGGGCGTCGGCATAGACATGGATGAGCGACCCCCACGCGGGGCGTCGACTCTGGGGCCCAGAGAGACGGATGGCCCCCCTAAGGAATCATCTGTCTCTGGCCAGTCCACCTGATCGAGGGGAATACGCACGGAGAGAGCGCGCGGATCGAGCGCATCTAGATCGACCCCCGTCAAGTCATCGTCGAGATCATTCACCGATTGACCGACCACCTCATCCATGACCCGAAATTGCTCGCCGCAGCGGATGCAGGTCATCAAATGATCATCATCACGCAGATGGGAATCAACGCTCGGGTTGATCGTATCGCATTGGGGACAACGGACTTCCACGACGGTCTGCTCTACGCCTCCTTTGGTGAGTTGAGAGTCGCACCAGCCTAGAAAACTGTCAATTAGGAGACATCCTCTTCTCTGTCGCTAGGTCAGTCGGATTGAACTAAACAGCTAAGAAACTGGACTAGAACGCGAGCATCGATACCCGAGCTTCCCAGGCGGCGTAGTCGGCAGATACCTTGAGATTAGGCTCAGGGACGTTGCAGATGATGTCCGCGTCCGGTAGATCCATTTATCCGGAAAGAGACCGTGGAGTCTGCATCGTGAGGGACCTTCCCAGGCAGTTCAATCTGACCGACTACTATCTCCTAGACCGGCTTACGGACGGGATGGGGTCACGGACCGCGCTCCGTTTCGGTGAGCGGTCATGGACCTACGATTTAGTCGCGGACCAGACGCTGCGGATGGTCTCGGTTCTTCAAGAATTGGGGCTTGAACAAGAGGACCGAGTCTATCTGGTTCTGCCTGATATCCCCCCCTTCGCCTGGAGCTTCTTTGGCGCGCTCAAGGCTGGTGGAGTCGTCGTGATGGGTAACCCACTCTCCAAGGCGGAAGACCTCGCCTATGTCGTCGAATATGTACGCCCGCGGGTCATCATCACAACTGAATCAGTAGCCGCGCGTCTGGAGTCGCATTGGGGAGAGGCGACCGGTAAACCAACTCTACTGATCGTCCCAGACGCCAGCACCCATGATGATCCAGAGGCAAGAATCTCTGATCACCGCTGTCTCGCCACAGCTCTGGCCGGTGCGTCAGGACAACCAAGCTGCCCGGAGACCAATCGGGATGATCCAGCTATTTGGCTGTTCACAAGTGGCTCGACCGGACGGCCGAAGGCGGCAATGCATTGTCATCGAGACTTCGCGTTTAACACCGAAGTCTACGCTAAAGAGCCCATCGGCTATCAGTCAGATGACGTCTGCGTCAGCGTTCCCCGCCTGTTCTTTGGATACGCGACGGGGACCAATCTCATGTTTCCCTTCTCAGTCGGTGCGTGCGCTGCGTTGTTTAGCGAAAAGCCAACCGCCGAGCGAATCGCTTGGGCCATTAAGTACTACCGAGCCACGGCGCTGACGAACGTGCCAACCCTCATGTCTCGTCTCCTGGAGGCCGACGCCGCAGGCTCAGACATAGACCTATCATCGCTTCGGTTCAGCTTGAGCGCAGGCGAGGCCCTGCCACCAGCGCTGCTCGAACGCTGGATGGGGCGTTTCGATGTACCTGTCTATGACGGTATCGGCAGCGCTGAAATGTTCCACATCTACCTGACCAATCGCCCTGATGATGTAAAACCGGGATCACTTGGACGCCCAGTGCATGGCTACGAGCTCAAGATTCTACCAGCTGATGCCCCTGGACCAGGCGCTGAAGAGGTCCCTATAGGTGAGACCGGCCTGCTCTGGATTAAGGGAGACAGCGTCGCCACCGGCTACTGGCAGGACCGAGAAAAATCATGGGCGACTTTCCACGGACACTGGTGCCGATCCAGTGACCTCTTCCGACGAGACGAAGACGGCTATTACTGGTTTGGCGGAAGAGCGGACAACTTGCTCAAGGTGTCTGGCCAATGGGTGAGCACCCTAGAGATCGAGCACTGCCTCGCCACCCACCCGGCGGTTATCGAAGCTGCTGTGATCGGCGTGAAGGCAGATGGCCTGGTCTCAACCAGAGCCTTTGTCGAGGCTCGCGAGCCAGGGTCTGATGCCCTCGCGACGGCTCTCCAAGACCACGCGCGAACTCACTTGGCCAAGTACAAATATCCACGTGAGGTCGTCTTCGTAGACGCGCTCCCACGCAACGACCGAGGTAAGGTCGATAAGAAGGCGCTACCCAATGACTAATCAGATCCCAATCAAGCTCGCAGAGATGAGCACGACGTCGCTCCGAGACCTCTTGGCCTCCACGCCGGCGCCCGTCGTTCTTTGGCCGGTCGGGAGCACGGAACCCCATGGACCCCATCTCCCATTAGCCACAGACATCATCCTCTCAGAGGAGAACGCAGACCGCGCGGCCGTCGCGTTGAGAGACAAGGGCATCATGGCTGTGGTCGCCCCCGTCTTGCCCTATGGCGTGACAGACTTTGCGGCAGGGTTTACCGGAGCAATCAGCGTCCCCGCGGACACCCTTGTTCAGCTCATCTTCGCGGTGGCGACTCAGTTCATAGATGACGGGTTCTCCCACGTGTGTCTGATTAACCATCACTTGGAGCCTGGACAGCTCGACGCTTTGACACGCGCTCGAGCGAAGATCGCCGAAGCCCGAGGTCAACGCAGCGTGAGCCTACCTCTCGTCGTGAGCCGACGATGGGGCAGTCAATTGGGCGCAGAGTTTCGGAGCGGCGCATGCCACGCGGGCGAATATGAAGGCTCTCTCGTACTCGCGGCGACGCCGGAGTTGTTCCACGAGGATGAAGCGCGGAGACTCACCCCTGTCGATATCAGCCTGAGCGTCGCCATCAAGGCCGGTAAGCAGACTTTCCTTGAAGCCGGCGCCGATGCGGCGTACACGGGTCGGCCAGCGGATGCGTCCGTCGCCGAAGGGGAGCGACTGTACAGCGTCTTAACCGAGATGATCGTAACCGAAGTGTCTGAACACCTGGAGGGTACACCATGAATCCGACACCACTATTGGACCTCTTCGCTATCGAGGAGCAGTGGACCGAAGAGCAGCGAATGGTCCGCGATGCAGTGCGGAGCTTTTCACGAACCGAGTTCGGTCCAGGTATGCATCGCTGGTACCTCGATGAGGTGTTTCCCGATGAGCTGATTCCAGGCCTTGGCTCGCTGGGTGTGCTCGGAGCAAACCTGACGGGCTATGGCTGCGCCGGCATGGACTCGACCGCCTATGGCCTCATCATGCGGGAACTGGAGTATGTAGACAGCGGTCTGCGTAGCTTTGTGAGCGTTCAGGGCGCCCTCTGCATGTACCCGATCTGGGCCTTTGGCAGCGAAGCACAAAAACAAAAGTTTCTACCAGGCATGGCTGCGGGTGAGATCATCGGCTGTTTTGGTCTCACGGAGCCGGACAGCGGCAGCGATCCCAGCTCCATGAGAACCCGCGCCGATCGGGTAGACGGCGGTTGGGTCCTGAACGGGGCCAAGATGTGGATCACGAACGCCCCGATCGCGAACGTGGCGATCGTCTGGGCTAAGGTCGATGACGGGAACGCCAAGAGCATCCGCGGCTTCCTCGTCGAGCGCGACTTCGACGGATTCACGACACCCAAGATGAAGGACAAGATGAGCCTCCGCGCGTCCTGGACTGGCGAAATCGTCCTTGAGAACTGCTTTGTCCCGGAAGAAAATATGCTGCCCGAGGTCCAGGGCCTCAAGGGACCGCTTAGCTGCCTGACTCAAGCTCGATATGGCATCAGTTGGGGAGCTCTTGGCGCGGCGCTTTGCTGCTTTGAGACCGCGCTTGATTATGCAAATGAGCGGATACAATTCGATCGACCGATCTCTTCGTTTCAGCTGACGCAACAGAAGTTTGTCGACATGGGATCACGTATCGTGGGCGGCCACTTGCTCTCGCACCACCTCGCTAAGCTCAAGGATGGAGGGCGTCTTACACCGATCCAGGTCAGCCTCGCGAAACGTGAGAATGTAGGGCTCGCTTTGGACATCGCTCGGCTATCCCGTGGAATCCTCGGAGGCAACGGGATCATGGCGGAGTATCCCATCATGCGTCATGCCGCGAACTTGGAGAGCGTCTACACGTACGAGGGCACCCACGAGGTACATACCCTCGCGATCGGTCGTGCTCTAACTGGTTTTTCTGCGTTTAGTTGAGACGAGAATTAAACTTAGCCACCGGTTCGTTCGTCCTTGGGGACCGAACAGGGTGCCGAAGGTGAAGCCACGTCTTTGTTTTCTAGAGGCGATCGGGTAGCCTTTCGGCGGGGTTTAGAATTGATGGTCTGGTGTCTGTGTTGACACTTCTAGTGATCAGATAAGTCGATCCGGTGATTGCCACCGGACGTACCATGCAGGGAGGGTGTCGGATGGTTGCCTCCGTCGTAGACGAGGTAGAGACGACATTGAGTCGTGAGCAGCTCATCGCTGCCTACCGAAACATTTATCTTTCGCGGCGCCTCGACGACAAAGAGATCGCGCTGAAGCGGCAGAACCGCATCTTCTTTCAGATCAGCGGCGCCGGCCACGAGGGAATCCTCACGGCGGCGGGCATGGCCCTTAAGCCAGGCTATGATTACGTCATCTCATACTACCGAGATCGCGCGCTCATGCTGCAGCTCGGCATGACCGCCGAAGAGGTCTTGCTGGCGGCGGTCGGCGCAAAGACGGACGTCACGAGCGCGGGTCGTCAGATGCCCTGCCACTGGGGCCACAAAGCTCTAAACGTCATCTCTAAGTCCAGCTGTACTGGGACTCAATTCCTTCAGGGCGTCGGCGCAGCCGAGGCCAGCTGGTATCGTGAGCGGGTCGCCGAGGTTCAAGACAGCGTGAGTGGCCACGGAGACGAGGTCGTGCTCATCAGCTCTGGAGACGGGACAACCAGCCAGGGAGAGTTCTTCGAGGCCCTGAACACCGCGTGCAATAAGAAGCTGCCCATCATCTTCCTCATCGAAGACAATGGCTACGCGATCAGCACGCCTGTCGAAGTACAGACCGCTGGTGGCTCTATCAGCAAGCTCGTCGCGGGCTACCCAAACCTCCTCATTAAGGAGGTCGATGGGTGTGATGTCAGCGCGAGTTACGAGACGATGACAGAGGCGGTCACATACTGCCGTGCTCGACGCGGACCTGCGTTAGTTCACGCGAAAGTAGTCCGTCCATATAGTCACTCCATGAGCGATGATGAGCGAATGTATCGGCCGGAAGCGGAGCGAATCGAAGACGAGGCCCGAGACCCGATTAATGTCCACGAGGCGATGCTCAAGGAGCATAAGATCCTGGATGACGCTGGCCTTGAGAAGATTCGGGAAGAGGTCGACGCCACCATCGCGGCCGCGACCGACGCAGCGCTTGTGGCGCCAACACCTGAACCAGATGAAGTCTACGACTACATTTACAGTGGTGACATAGACCCGACATCGGACAGCTTTGACACAGAGTCGGCCCTAGAAGACCCCGCGGGCTCTAAGACCATGGTTGATCTGCTCAACGCGTGTTTAACCGATGAGATGGCCCGGGACCCTCGGATCGTTGTCTTCGGCCAAGATGTCGCCGACGCGAGTCGAGAAGAGGTCCTATCGGAGTGTAAGGGTAAGGGCGGCGTCTTTAAGGTGACTCATGGACTTCAAAAGGCCCATGGGATCGACCGGGTCTTCAACTCTCCTCTCGCGGAAGCAAACATCGTCGGGAGAGCCATCGGGCTCGCGTCACGGGGCCTGCGCCCCGTCGTCGAGATTCAATTCCTGGACTACATTTGGCCTGCCTTTCAGCAGATCCGTAACGAGCTCTCAACCGCGCGTTGGCGGAGTGGAAATCATTGGCCAGCTCCCGTGGTCATTCGAGCACCGAGCGGTGGATACCTGAAGGGTGGCGCGCCCTACCATAGCCAAAGCGCTGAGACCTTGTTCACTCACACCCCGGGTCTGCGGGTCGTGATGCCATCGACGGCGCTCGACGCAAACGGCCTGCTACGCACCGCGATTCGGTGCGACGATCCAGTGATCTTCCTAGAGCCGAAGCACCTCTATCGTCAGACCTATAATAAGGGTCCATATCCCGGCGATGACTTCATGATTCCTTTCGGGAAGGGGAAGACCGTAATCGAAGGTGATGATCTGACTTTGATTACGTACGGAGCCCTGGTCCATCGCAGCACTCAAGCCGTTCGAAACATCGTGAAGCGCTTAGATTGCTCGGTACATTTGATCGACCTCCGTACTTTGTCGCCATACGATTGGGACATGATCGCCGACTCCGTAAAGCGGACCGGTCGCGCCCTCGTCGTGCACGAGGAGACCAAAGCCTGGGGCTACGGCAGCGAGATCGCGAGCCGCATCGGTGAAGAGCTCTTTGAGTGGTTAGACGCGCCCGTGCGGCGGGTGGCAGCCCTGGACTCCTTTGTAGGCTATCATCCGACCCTGGAGGAGACGATCCTCCCTCAATCGTCCGACGTAGAGGACGCGATCGAGGCGATCCTCAACTACTGAGGATTACCAGCGGGGAAAGGTCACGGTGAGGGTCGCTCCGTCGCTCTTGATTTGAGCGCTCTTGATCGCTTGCTCCGGTACAGCACCTCTCGTGCGTACCCGAAGTACTCCAGCCGGAACAATCTCCGTCGATGGGTGTAATAACGCTCGCTTTATGAGCGGGTCGGTCAGCTCAGCCCACGCTCGCTCCACTTGCGCACCTCTCAGACGAATCAAAAACACCTCGTCGCCGTCACGGTTAATCTCTACGGACTTTCGATCCACTGGTCGGCTCAAATCAAAGACGATCTGGACCAACCCATCGGTCTTACCCATCGCCACAGACTTGACGACGAACGGTGCCTGAGCAGCAGAGAGCTTACGGAACTGAACCCGCCGATTCCTTCGGTGAGCGTTCTTGTCTGTGTGCGGAACGAGAGGCACGGTCGGACCATAACCAACATGGACAAGACGCTCAGAAGAGACACCCTTCTTAAGAAGGTAATCACGAACAGTCTTCGCCCTTGCGCCAGACAGCGCGATGTTCTTCTTGAGATTTCCGTGAGCGCTGGAGTGGCCTTCAATGACGATAAGCGCCGGGTCTTTAGCTGCCTTCAGTCGATCAGCCAAGGTGTCCAAGGGCGCCAAGCTCTCCCTTATTAAGGTGGCGCGCCCGGTCATGAAGCGAATCGGCGCATCCACGGAGAGTAAATCGCTGTCCCCTGAGGACACCTTCGAAGGAAGAGCCGCGTCTTGGGAGTCATCTGCAGAGCGCTCTGGCTCCTGATCGGCGCCCGGGCAACCTGTCTTCTGCGGGTCTGCCGACGCCGGCCCTGACTCATCGGGACACTGGTCCTTTGTATCTAGGACACCGTCACCGTCGTTGTCAGGATCGGGACAGCCATCATCATCATCAAAATCATCGCGATCTTCGGCGCGCTCGGGGCACCCATCCTGAGCGTCAGGGACTCCGTCTTCGTCACCATCAAGGTTATTTGAGCGGGAACCAAACTTCTCAGCGCTCGCGCCTGCGGCCGCCTCCGGCTCCGCTGCCGCCTCCGGCTCTTCTTCAGCCGCCTCC
>CALELH010000196.1 GCA_937902595.1 uncultured Myxococcales bacterium | reverse complement strand
GAGCGCGCAATACCACGAGATCGCAGGGGATCTCGCGAGCCTTAAATCTCAGGAGTCTAAGTCGGTCAGACATTTCTTGGCGGCGCTCCGCGACCCAAATGGCGACAACGCGATCGGCTTACTTAACCGTGTGACCGACCTCGACTGGACGCTCGCGGAGAGGGGGGAGGTGGATCGGACGATGGACTCCCTGCGTGTTCATCATCCGAGCCCGTCCGTACGTGCTTTGGCGGCGTGGATCCGTACCCATAGCGCACATGTAGCAGGAGACTTCGGCCTTCGGGATGCAGCCCTCGCCGAGGTGGCGTTACGCCTCAAGCCTGCCCTGCTAGGGCCCTTCGATAATGATCAAGGTAAGGGCTTTGATGCTGGTTTTCCGCCCGAGGCGGAGATCGAACTCGGCAAGGCCTATCAGGGTAAGTTGCAGCCTCTCCGGTGGCGCTCGAGTTATCCAGTGGATCCGCGAGGAAAGATCGACCTCCGTGGGATGATGTATCCCAATAAGTGGCAAGTCGCTTATGCGCTCTCATCGGTCGAGGCTGCTCAGGCGGGCAGCTATGAACTCCGTATCTCTACGACCGGCCCTATCAAGGTCTGGGTTAATGACACCTTAATCTATGCGAACCGTCGCTTGAGCAGCTGGTCTTTCGACGGTGTGGTCTTACCGATCACGCTTCGGAAGGGAAACAACCGAATCCTGATCAAGTCGGCGAACACCTCCGGGGATTGGCTCTTGGTCGCGCGCGTCACGGGGCGATCTGGTGAACCACCCAAAGGTGCGCTGAGGGAAGTCCGACCGGACGCAGATTTCGTTCAAGAAGGTGAGCCGCCTTGCGTCGAGTGTCCTATCGAGGCGAAGCCTCCAGATGCTCCGAGAGTTGGAGGCGCTGTTCGAGCGGCGGTCCTTCGAATTATATGGCTGCAATCTCTCGGCTTGAAGACCAACAGAGTGGGGACCGCTGAGTCTCTCCTCAAAGAGACGCCAGACGCGATTCACAGTCGTTACCAACTCGCTCTTGCGCTTTGGGATAATGGAGAGCGAGGACGCACCGCTGACCTTTTGACGAAGTTACAAGAGTCATATGGTGACACCCTGGTCAGCCTACGTATGAAGCAGGTCCGATTTTGTCGACAGCAGAAACTGAACCGTAAGGCGAGGGCGATGCTCGTCAAGGTGAGCGAGGCGCACCCTGAGCTGCCCGACCCCTACTTAGTCCTGGCCAGAATGTTTGATGCGGAGGGCTGGCACGCCGAGAGATGTCGGATTCTAGAGTCTGTTCGGCGCCGATGGCCGGAGTGGCCTACAGTTCAGTATCGATACGCAGATTGCTTGGAGGAGCTCCGCTTCTACCCAAAGGCCAAGGCTGTGTACGCACAGACCTTAGGGTCATTGCCAAACGATTTGAGCGCTCGACGTAGTCTCCATTGGCTCCACCAAGGCAATGACCAGTATGACGAGGCGTTGGTCCATGCCCAGGCCCTCACTCGGGGCTGGCCACACATCCTGAGCTCTTGGAAGCGGCTTGGGGAGACGCTGCGCAGGCGCGGAGACCGCGCCGGCGCGACCAAGGCGTGGCAGACGATGATTCGCTTAGCTCCCCAGCAGCCAACGGGATACAAGCTGCTCGCGCGCTTGGCTATAGAGGCCGGAGAGAAAGACGAGGCCGTCGGACTGTGGAAACAGGCGCTGGATCGGAACCCAAACGATGAGGCGCTGGCAAACCGGGTGGCGTGGCTTGCGCCTGAACGAGAAGGAGGCTGGACCTCTGATGCTCCTGATGAAGACGCGATCAATAAGGCGATCGCGGAGCGCACTCAGATCACCTTTGCGCCCGCTGCGGACACGGTATACTTGCTGGATGATGAGGTCACTCAGCTCGGCGCAGATGGCAGCACTACGAACATCGTGACCATGGTCGCTCACGCTGTTAACCAGGCAGGAAGAGACAGGCTCACCAAAATGCAAATCCGTGGAGGCGGCCGCCATCGGATACGCCACGCGTTCGCGGTCGGAGCGGATGGTGTACGCGCCGAAGCCTCGTCTATTCGTGGTCGCACCGTACGTTTTCGGCAGCTAGGTGTCGGTTCAACGGTTGTTCTTCAGTATAGAATTTCGTCGCGCCCTCAAGGGTATCTCGCAGGGCACGTGGCTCGAAACTGGTGGTTCCAAGGACCCCGAGTGCAGACCCGGCGCGCGAGGTGGGTGTTATGGGCTCCTAAGGAGACGGTGCTCAAAGAGCAGCTCTTGGGTCCCGTAAAGCGGACGGAGTCCGAGGCGGAAGATGGGCAAATTCGGGTCGTCTGGTCTGGAGAGAACATAGATCCTGTAGTGACTGAGCCGGGGATGCCCGGGCTAAGTGAAGTCGCAGCCCACGTCTCCATGAGCACCGTCCCGAATTGGGAGATGTTCTGGAAATGGGAAGAGGCCCTCCTCGTGGACGCCTTCCGGGAGAGCCCCGAGGTCGAGGCCCTCGCCGCG
>CALELH010000195.1 GCA_937902595.1 uncultured Myxococcales bacterium | reverse complement strand
GCGACCTCACCTGCTTCCTCGGCAGGGGGTCTCCCATTGGAGAAGGCACCGAGGTGGGCGGTCTCCCCAATCGGGGATGCGCCATCATCCGACTGTGCAATAAGAGTCCCGCGGTGGTTGGTAATGTGAGCGTCACCGTAAACGGAGTTCAGATCGACGCTCTAGAAGGGCAGTGCTCTCCATGTCGGTCAATGCCCGTGGGCGACAGCCTACAGGCAGATGTGCTCGTTCAGGATGTGGTGCAATCGGTCGACGAGGCAGGCAACATCAATAACGTCGTCGCCAATGTGTTGGAGCGGAGCTTCAACGTCGACTTTGCAGACGACGTGGAGTACCGGCTGGACCTCAAGGCCGTCGTTCAGAGAGGTGTCGTTCTCGGTCATGAACTAGAGGTCACATCGCTCCCAGGGACGACGGCGTGTGAAGACTCCCTCTCTTTTTGAGGGTGTCACCAGGTCACCAACACCCCTTGGGGATACTGAAAGTGCTATGGCGGGGGCCCATGGCGTAGAGGTCGGTGCGCACGTGGTTCTGAAAGCGTGTAAATTCGGTCACGACGATCGTAAAGTGTCCATCACAATCATCAGCGAAGAGGCCAAATCATGGAGGTCGAAATCCCTCAGTTGGACAAGACGAGCAAGGACACAATCACTGACTGGAACACTCGGATGATGGACTTGCAATCCGTGGTCCACAAAGAGCTCACCGCTGTCTTGGACGCGCACAGTGATCTTGATGGGTTAGAGGGCGCGCTCGATACGGCTCTATGGCCCTACAACGCGAACGAGCTTGAGCAGCTTGAGACTGAGGTCGATGACGACGCTCTGGTCATCTATCACAACTACGGCGAGGATGGGGTTGCCGTGGTTCGGCTAGAACAGAGATGGTGGTTCCAATCTGCTGAACGCGGTGATCCTCAATCAGCCGACACTCAACACGCCGAAGTTGCGCGGGCGATCATGGACTGTATTTTCTGGGGGCGCGCCTCCTGGGTCACAGCGCTCACCCAGGACGCGTTGGACGAGCTGGGCGAGGCATAGGTTCAGCTAAGAGCAAGGGGAATGGCGTATTTGAGAGTACGTCATCGGCGCTCCTACTGAAGGAGCCGGCCTCGGCGCACCCGGCGACGGGCGTCGCGGGGCGTCTCTGTCAGCGATCCTCTGGTGCATAAGCCGCTTGTGCGTTGCTAAATTGACCTCGACCCTCCTATCGTCAGCTCACGCAGGAAAATGGTCTTTTGAGGAGAATCATCCTATGCACATCGACTCTCGGTTTGACTCCGGCAACATCGACGTAGTTAAGATCTCCGACGGCAGTCGCGCGGATCTACGTATTCGAATGGACGCCGGCGATGAACATATGCAGTGGTTCTATTTTCGGGTGGATGGCGCCCGTTACGAAGAGTGTACCTTTCGTATCGTCAACGCGGGTGACGCGAGCTATCCCAAAGCTTGGGAGGGGTATCGCGTCTGTACGAGCGTTGACCGTCAGACCTGGACTCGGGTCGACACCACGTTTTCGGAAGGCGTCTTGACCATTGAACATCAGCCCACAGGTCAGATGCAGTGGTATGCGTATTTTGCGCCCCACACCCATGAACAGCACCTCGACCTTCTCGCTGAGTGTCAGCTCTCTGACTTGGTCACGCTAGACCGACTTGGGGCCACGGTCGATGGCCGAGATCTACATCGTCTGGTGGTGGGGGAGGGGCCGCTTCAGTTCTGGGTGATCGCGCGTCAGCACCCTGGGGAGAGCATGGCCTCTTGGTGGATGGAGGGCTTCTTAGCACGCCTACTCGACCGTGATGACGCTATCTCAAGGTGCCTCCGCGAAGCGGCTACGATCCACGTTGTACCCCACATGAATCCGGACGGCGCTATCCGAGGCCATCTGCGGTGTAATGCGGCCGGCGCGAACCTCAACAGAGAGTGGGAGACCCCCACGATTGGCCGCAGCCCAGAGGTCTATTTTACTCTCGCCGCTATGGACGAATCCGGCGTCGATTTCTGCCTGGACGTGCACGGTGACGAAGAGCTGCCGTACAACTTTCTGAGCGGCTCTGAGGGGATCGCTGGTTACGATGCGAGCCGATTACCATTTCTTTGCGAGGTCTTCGCGGCAGCCTATGAGCGAGCCAATCCCGATTTACAGCGGGAGCATGGTTACCCTGTCGCTCCGCCAGGGAAGGCCAACATGACGATGTGCACAAACGCCGTCGCAGCCCGCTTCCAGTGTCCTGCGTACACTCTTGAGATGCCGTTCAAAGACAACGCGAACGCGCCAGACCCAATCTTTGGCTGGAGCCCGGAGCGCTCCGCATACTTGGGAGGCAGCGGGATCGACGCGCTGCTTCACCTGGCCCAG
>CALELH010000194.1 GCA_937902595.1 uncultured Myxococcales bacterium | reverse complement strand
GCTGAGACACGGAGCACGCCGTACGAAGCCGAGTCCAAGACTGGAGAGTCGAAGGGACCTCGATCCGAGCGAGGGCAGCGAAAGAGAGCTCAGCGTAAGCGAACAGAGACTAAGGTTGACGAAGATTTGGCGAGCGCTTGGAACGCTTGGTGTGAGGGGGCTCGCAGTTTTCATTCGACCAGTGAGCGGCGCGACGACCAGACTGAGGTGGGTACTCAGAATATGGAAGACGGTCGTGAGGACGAGCGCTACGGAGAGGTCATGGAAGAGCGACCTTCTCTGTGGCGTCGCCTCTTCAAGCGTGGGGCTCAGGTGCTCAGGTCGGACCGGTCTGCGGACCTAAGCGGGGACGACATTCATCTACGACTACCCGTCAATTCGCGCACTCTAGTTTTTGGCGGACAGACGCGCATCGCTGTTCATCGCGAGGTCGCGTGTCCAGTCTGTGAAGGCCAGGGAGCTAGGGACTGTGCATGTGCGGGTCTACGGCGAGTCAAGATACGTGAAGAGATCATCGTTGAGGTCTCCCCAGGTGCTCGTAGCGGAGACCAAATCGTTGTCTCCTCCAAGGGCAACGGAGGTCTTCTAGGTGCTCCGGACGGTGACCTTTTACTCAGTCTGCTACCAATGGCGGTTCCTGGCTTTAGAAGGCAAGGAAATGACCTCCATGGAACATGCACCATTGAGGCCAAGATTGCGCGCGCTGGAGGACATGTTGTGGTCGAACTCCCGCGAGGACGCATCAAGGTCAACGTACCACCGCGGACTTGTGTGGGAGATCGATTCCGTCTTCGGGGGCAGGGGCTCTCCGGTTGGCAGACGAGTGATATTGGGGACGCGTACTTAACTGTGGAGGTAAGATAAGATGGCTGGTCGTTCGAATCAGGCTCAGGGTGGACTGTTCTCGGCTCTCTTTGGCTTTCTTGCGTTCTTTTTCCAGGCTGCGGCTCCGGCCCCGACGGTGGACTTCTCAGTGAGAGACGACGTCTTCTGTGCCGATGAAAAGGCTGGCTCGAAGTTAGCTTTGGGCTTCGAAGGGCGTGAGGCCAAGGGAAGCGCTCAGCGCAGAACGAAGAGGAAGCCTACCCAACGCCGTCGTCTCAAGTCGGGTGAGTATGTCGGCGAATTTGTCGATTTGATGGCATAAAAAACAAGTAAATCACCAGAAATCAGCCAAAAGCTCCGCGCAGCGGTTGAAGCTGAGGGCCGCATCCAGTAGATGAATTCTCATGGGTCGGGTTGAAGTCACTACCGAAGCACGAAATGGCATACCTGCTGGCGTAAAGCTTACGCCGATGATGAAGCAGTATGTCGCGGCCAAAGATCGCTACCCGGAGGCGGTACTGTTCTTTCGGATGGGCGACTTCTACGAGATGTTCTTCGAGGACGCCGAGCTTGGAGGTCAGCACCTCGACCTCACAGTGACTTCCAGGGACAAGGGCTCCTCAGTCCCGGCTCCCATGTCAGGTTTTCCATATCATCAATTGCCGAGCTACCTGTCCAAGGCCCTTAACGCGGGCCTCAAGGTCGCGGTGTGTGAGCAATTAGAAGACCCCAGCCAGACGAAAGGCATCGTAAAGCGCGGGATTACTCAGGTGGTCACGCCAGGGGTTGTACTAGACGCTGAGAGCCTTGAAGCGCGTGCTAATAACTTTCTCGTCTCAGTGACCGAGGCAGGGCATGACACAGCCTTCGGATTGGCAGCCCTCGACATCTCTACGGGTGAATACCGCGCGACCGAGCTCAGTGGATCGAGCGCGCTGCGTTGCGAGTTAAGCCGTTTAGAGCCAAGAGAGATCATTCTAGAGATGGAGTCTCCCAGAGTGGAGGCCGTCCTGGGTGAGCGTCTGAAAAAGTTCGCGGTGAGTCGGCCTGGTGCGAGCTTCTTTACCGATGAGCGGGCGCAAGAGCTGCTCGCGGATTTCATGGGGCCATCTGGTGATGGGGCGCTGACAGGGATCGAGAGCTACGGATTTGGAAACCCTCGCATTGTTCAACGTGCCGCGGGCGCTGTGGCGGCATATGTGTTGGACACGCGCCAGAAGTTACCTGATCACGCCAGGCTGCTCTCCCCGTACCGAGTCCACGAGACTCTGGTTTTGGATGAGATCGCGAAGTCCAATCTCGAGCTCTTTCGCACTCTTTTGGAGGGTCGGAAGAGGGGATCCCTCCTAGGGGTTCTGGACAGAGCAGCGACCGCGATGGGCGGGCGCCGAATGCGTCAATGGATCTCTTATCCTCTGATCGAACCAGTCGCGATCAACGCTCGGCTCGATGGCGTGGAGTGGTTTAGAGACCAGCCTGAGCATCGCGCTCGAGTTCGAGTCGCCATGCAGGCGATGTATGACATCGAGCGCTTGAACGCTCGCATCGCCGCTGGGACCGCTGGACCGCGGGATCTATGGTTCTTAAGACTCACGCTGGAGCAGATCCCGGAGGTTTTGGAGCAGGTAGCAGACATCACGGAGCTCAGCTCGGTTGTCGATCGTATAGACACTCTCCCAGAGATTAGAGACCTCATCGCGTCTAGTCTTGCTGATGATCCACCTGTACAGCTGAGAGATGGGGGCGTGATTAGGCCCGGGTTCAATGCGGATCTGGACGAGTGCGTTGGTCTCTCAACTAGCGGCAAGGACTTCATCTTAGCGTTGGAGGCGAGAGAGCGGGAAGAGACCGGGATCCAATCTCTAAAGGTCAGGTACAACCGAGTCTTTGGTTATTATATCGAGGTGCGTCGCACTCACACGGATAAGGTGCCCGATCATTACGTACGCAAGCAGACACTCACGAACGCTGAACGGTACTTTACAGAGGAACTCAATGAGTTCGAAGAGAAGGTACTCAACGCCGAATCGCGTCGGCTCGAACTCGAGGGCAGGCTTTACAACGCCTTAAGGGATGGGGTGGCTTCCTATGCTTCGCGCATCGCTGACACGGCAGCAGCTCTGGCGGACCTGGACGCGCTGACGGCGCTCGCTGAGGTTGCCCATCGCAACGGCTACTGCCGCCCCGTCGTTGACGATGGTGACGTAATCGACCTGGTCGATGCCCGGCATCCGGTCGTTGAGGAGGCGGTCGGACGGGAGGAGTTTGTACCGAACTCAATTCGGCTCGACCGAGAGCAGCAGGAGTTGATTATTCTGACCGGTCCAAACATGGCTGGTAAGTCGACGGTCATGAGGCAGGTGGCTCTCGTCACTTTGATGGCGCAAATGGGGAGCTTCGTCCCTGCTTCTGAGGCCCGTGTGGGTGTCGTTGACCGAATATTTACCCGCGTTGGTGCCGCTGATGACTTAGCCGCGGGGCGCTCTACTTTCATGGTGGAGATGCATGAGACGGCGACGATACTGAGTGAGGCGACCTCTCGGAGTTTACTGATCCTCGATGAGATAGGTAGGGGCACGAGCACCTTTGATGGTGTCAGTATCGCTTGGGCCGTTGCTGAGTATATTCACGATGTCGTTGGAGCGAAGACCCTCTTCGCCACGCACTATCATGAGCTGACTGAGCTCTCTAAGGTCAAGCCGAGAGCACGTAATTGGACTATCGCTGTCAAGGAGTGGAACGACGAGGTCATCTTCCTCCGCCAGCTGATCGAAGGAGGAGCCAGTCGCTCCTATGGAATCCAGGTCGCGCGGCTCGCGGGGTTGCCCGGTGCCGTGATCGAGCGGTCCAAGGCAGTGCTAAACAACCTAGAAGGCTCTGAGCACGATGAGGTCGGAATGCCAACTATGGCTGGGCCGGCTTCAGCGGGGAGCGCTCTCCAGAATCTGCAGTTAAGCTTGTTTACACCTCCTCCTATTCCTGCGGGGCCGAGCGTCGTCGAGCTGGATGTTAAGGCGGCGAACCTTGATGAGATGACACCGCTACAAGCGCTCAACTTCCTTCACGCACTTCGTAGCCGCTTGAAATGAGTGACCAGCCTATCAGCGAGGCTTTTGATTATGCCGTTGACGATTATCTAGATTGGCTCAGAGTCGAACGCGGCCTCGCCGAGAATACGCTCAAGGCTTATCAGAGAGATCTGAGTGGCTTTCGGGAGCATGTCGGTCTGCACCGAGCGCCAGAAGAAGTGGAAGACCTCCATGTAAGAGGGTGGCTCGCAATGCGCGCAGAGTCTGGGACGAGCCCTCGGACTCAGGCGAGGGGGCTCGTCTCTCTCCGTGGCTTCTACCGTTATTTACTCGCGGAGGAGCGTCTGAGCGCGGACCCGACCGCGAGAATTGAGCTTCCAAAAGCAGGAAGGCCACTTCCGAAGTCGCTATCTCTTGATGAGGTCGAGCGGCTCTTAGCTGCACCTGATGTAGACACGCCCAGAGGCTTACGTGATCGCGCCATGTTTGAGGTGTTATATGCGACCGGTCTGCGGGCGACAGAGCTGGTTGAGCTGCGTATGGGTCAGCTTCATCTCGAGGTCGGATACCTTCAGGTCGTAGGCAAGGGCGACAAGGAACGTCTCGTGCCCCTGGGCGATGTGGCGCGAGCTTGGTTGGAGCGATATTTGATGCTCGGCCGGGACACCCTGACCAAGGGGGACCTTCGGCGTCGTGCCAATGAAGCGGTCTTTATTACTCGACTGGGGCGAGGCATGACGAGGCAGGGCTTCTTTAAGATGCTCCGGATCTATGCTGAGCAAGCTGAGATCAAACAAACCATCAGCCCGCATACGCTTAGGCATGCCTTCGCGACCCATCTATTGGAGCGTGGCGTAGACCTGCGCAGTCTTCAGTTGATGTTGGGACATGCAGACATTTCCACGACGGAGATATACACTCACCTTTCGCGTGCACGTCTAGCTAAGATCCACGCTGAGCATCATCCAAGGGGTTAGGATGGAAGGCTTCGACATTCGAGTCGTCATGGTGTCATTCCTGGCGATCATTATCTCCCTCACCGTGCATGAGTTCGCTCACGCTTGGATGGCCGACCGGTTGGGTGATCCAACGCCGAGGGAGCATGGACGCTTGACCCTTAACCCGATGGTGCTGTTTAAGGCCCACCCGTTTGGCTCTCTGATCGTCCCGTTGATCGGAGCTTTCCAAGGTTTCCTAATCGGTTGGGCAGCGACGCCTGTGAATCCTCGTCTAGTTCGTAGGGACATCACCATGCGAAAAGCCGAGTTCCTTATCTCCTTCGCGGGTCCGGCCAGTAATATGATCCTAGCGGTCATCTCCGCCGTTTTGTGGGCGGCGTGCGTTCGTACTTTAGATGGGAGCTTAGAACCCATCGTCTATTTGCTTCAGATGATGGTGTTCGCCAACATCTTCTTGGCCTTACTGAATCTCATGCCGGTCCCTCCACTCGATGGATTCACCGTTCTTGAGTCTCTCTCTCCCAAGAACCCGATCATTCCTTTTGTTCAGAACTATAGCTTCATCGTTCTCTTACTCGTTTTCATGTACGCGGGGCACATCTTCCGTCCGGTAATGCGCTGGACGAACTCTGTTCTGATGTGGATGGTTCAATGAGTGAAGACGAGCAGCTTGGCCTTGATGGTCAAGAAGAGGAATCTATTGGTATCGATGGTTTAAGGGTTCTCGAGTCTGAGTCTTATGCCCTCCACTTAGCGGCTTACGACGGGCCCTT
Organism: uncultured Myxococcales bacterium; assembly: GCA_937902595.1. Lineage (GTDB taxonomy): Bacteria > Myxococcota_A > Bradymonadia > UBA7976 > UBA1532 > UBA1532. The sequence goes on along the minus strand of CALELH010000194.1, from coordinate 2,737 downwards.
CGATCTCTTACTTACGCTCATTCGGAGTAAGGAGATCGATATCTTCGACATCCCGATCTCCGAGTTGACGAGCGCCTATGTGGAGACGTTGAAGTCTATGAAGAGACAGGGGATTGAGCTCGCGAGTGAGTTCCTGCTCATGGCTGCGACGCTGTTACAGATCAAGAGTCGACTGTTGCTGCCGCGCCAGACTGAAGTGGAAGATGGAGAAGAGGTTGATATCGATCCGCGCACCGCGTTGGTTCGGCAGCTTCTCGAGTACCAGGCCTTCAAGGAGGTGGCCGTGGCGCTCGATGAGAACCCTCGCCTCGGGAGAGATGTCTTCATCAGGCCTGGGGGCCAGGATCGTCCACCCGAAGAAGGAGACCCTGAGCTTCCATCTATCGAGATCTATCAGCTTGCTCGAGCGTTCCGATCTCTTATGAAGAAGCAGAGGTACCAGGCACCTCACGAGATTTATGTGGAGCGAATAACCATCGGCGAGCGCATCGCTCAGATCGCTGACCGCCTCGCGGCCAAGCGTCGAGTAAGTTTTGCCTCCCTGTGTCTTGAGAGCTACTCCCGTGAGGAGGTCATTACGACCTTTCTTGCTCTGCTAGAGATGGCACGTCTTAAGTTGATCAGCGTGACGCAGCGTGACGCTGGCACCCCTGTTTATGTTGAAGCTCGGGTCGATGAAATTGACGCTCGAGGTGAGAAGGCCGCTGGGATGTTGGCTGAGTTCTAGTCTGCGGCTTCTTCGCTGGACTCAGCGTCCGTGGACCCGTCTTGGGCTGATCGCCCTGAGTCTTCCTGATGACTTTCGTTTTGTGCGTCTATCTCCGCGCTCGCGTCGCTGGTCTCCTCGCTCGGCTCAGTTACGTCACCTTCATCATGCTCATCGTTGGATGACGCCGCTTGTGCTTGCTCTTCCGCAGCCACCGCCTCTGCGTTGGCTTGTTCGAGCTCGTCAGCGAGATCAGGGTTGATGTCGCGAATGGCTCGAACCTCATCCTCTTGGGCGAGGTTATCGAGATCGCGAAGACTCGGTAGAGTACCTAGGTCATCTAAAGAAAAAGTCTCTAAGAACAGAGGAGTTGTTCCATAGAGGAGGGGGCGCCCGGGTTCTTCTTTCCTACCCACGATGCGGAGAAGTCCTCGGTCCAAGAGACTTCTCACGACACCACCACAGTCGACGCCTCGGACGGCCTCAACATCTGGGCGGGTGCATGGCTGGCGGTAGGCGACGATAGCGAGCGCTTCGAGGGCTGCTTTACTGAGTCGGACGCGGCGCTCCGGCCAGAGTCGGCCCACCATGTACCCAAGATCGGATGCTGTTCTGAATCGCCAGCCACCGGCGACCTCGGCGAGTTCAATGCCTGTCTCTGGGCTGTAGGTCACCTTGAGCTCGTAGAGGGCGTCCTCAACATCTTTTGTGCTTTGGCGGTCTGGCCACTCTTCTTCATCGACAGCGTCGCTGATGAGTCCGACGATCTTATCGACGCGGAGTGGTCCATCTGCGGCGAGCAAGAGAGCGGTCAGGAGGCGCTTTAGCCCCGCTGTATCCTTCGCTTTATCCTGGGTCGCCATCAATGAACCTCTCGAGTTTGTCACGGAGCTGTCGAGCGCTGTCAGGGTCCTGATCTAACAGGTTTTTACTCTCCTTGGGATCCGAAGAGATGTTGAAGACCTCGGTGACGTTGTCTGTAATGTTCCTAATCACCTTGAAGTCTCCATCTCTTTGGACGGCCGAGACGATGTGCTTCTTGTAGTTGGGATAAGGGATCTGTTCGGAGAAAACGGGGGCTTTAGGTTTCGGGCCTTTGCCTGTCCAGAGACCAACGAGGCTCTCTCCCTGTGCCAGGGGGGCTGGGATGCCCGTGAGCTCCGCGAGGGTCGGTAGAATATCGATGAGCGCTGCTCGCGTCTTAACTCTTTGTGGCGCTACGCCGGGAATCTTGATGAACATCGGGACGCTAGTCTCCTCGTTATAGACTGTCCGTCCGTGGAAATAGAATCCGTGCTCTTTGAAGGCTTCTCCGTGGTCGCTCGTCAAGATCACGATGGTGTTCTTGTCTAGGTCGGCCTTTGAGAGACGCTCCAGCACTGGTCCGATGTGATGATCGACGAAGGCGATCTCGCCGTCATACTTGTTGCTTAGTCCCTTACCGAAGCTCTTGGTCTTCTTATGCGAGACATAGGAGCCGTGGGGATCGAAGTAATGGGCGAATAATACGAACCTCTTGCGTTGCTCGGTTAGGACATCGAGCCGCTTAAGCATCTTCGCGGTGATTTGTGGGGCCGAAGACTGCCTATTGCTCTCCCTAATGGTCAGGAAGCCTTTGTTGTCCCATAGGTGTACGCCGTCTTTAATCCCTTTAGCGCGCTCAAAGTACCAGTGATTGCTGACAGCCTCTGTTCTCCAGCCGGCGTTCGCGTACAGCTCGAACAACGTTTCGTTCTCTGGGCGTAGTTTTCCGTAGTTCGCGTTGCGCTTAACCCAGGCGATTCTCGATGGGTAGCGTCCCGTCAATATCGATGGGAAAGATCGAGGAGTATTCGGTGCCTGGGAGAGCGCGCCTTCGAAGATCAGAGTCTCTTTTGCCCATGCGTCGATATTGGGGCTGGTAGCCCGTTTATACCCGTATGCTCCGAGTCGATCTGGACGTAGCGTGTCGATGAGGATGAAGACGATGTTATACGGACGGGGATCGACCCGCTTTGTCTGTGGGAGGGGAGTCGCCTTAGTTACTTTCTC